>RHBP01000014.1 GCA_010030955.1 Synechococcaceae bacterium WBB_10_009
CGCCCTGTTGGGTGGGGGGCTCAGCCTGATCGCCACCCGCCAGCTCTGGGCCATCGCCGAACCGGAGCTGGGCAAGCTGCACGTGGCCGGGCTATGCAACCGCAACCTCAGCGCCCTGGCCCAGGAATTGCCGGCCCTGCTGGCCGCTCTGCAGCCCAGCGAAGCGTCGACCCAAGCCGCGGCCGAGGTTCAGCAGGGCTGACGGCTGCCGTGGCTGGCGCGGATCACCGTGTGCACGTTGCCGCGGGGGTTGAAATCAGCCTCCAGCTGCATCCACACCGGCGAGCAGGCGGCCACGAAGTCGTCGAGGATGCGGTTGGTGACCTCCTCATGGGAGATGCTGCGCTCCCGGTAGCTGTTCACGTAGAGCTTGATGGCCTTGAGCTCCATCACCCGGGGGCCCGGCTGATACAGCAAACGCAGGGTGGCGAAATCGGGGTAACCGGAGAAGGGGCACTTGCAGGTGAACTCCGGCAGGGTGATCGCGATCTCATAGGCCCGGCCCGGGCGAGGGTTGTCGAAGCAGATCAGCTCCGCCTCGGCGATGGCCCGCTCGCCGTAGAGGGGAGTGCGGGTCTGATCGGCGGTCATGGAACGGCGTCGGCTCGGCCCCGGATGCTACGCAGCGCCCCAGCGGTAGCAACGGCCACATCCCCCGCGAGGGGGCTGCGGCCTAATGATTCGGAGCCGGCGGGGCAGCCCGGCGGCCTTTTCGATCCTGAAGTCCCCTGACAGACTTCACCCCTGACAGACTCCCCTGAGCCAGCTCCCGCAGCCATGAAAAAAGTTGAGGCCATCATCCGCCCCTTCAAATTGGAAGACGTGAAGCTGGCGCTGGTCAACGCCGGCATCGTGGGCATGACCGTGAGCGAGGTGCGGGGCTTCGGCCGCCAGAAGGGCCAGGTGGAGCGCTACCGCGGCTCGGAGTTCACCGTGGAATTTCTGCAGAAACTGAAGCTGGAGATCGTGGTCGATGACGACCGCGTCGACACCGTGGTGAGCGCCATCCAGGACGCCGCCCGCACCGGCGAAATCGGCGACGGCAAGATCTTCATCAGCCCGATCGATTCGGTGGTCCGAATCCGCACCGGCGACCGCGACAGCAGCGCCATCTGAGGCGAGCGGGCCCCGGCCCCAGCAACCCACCCCAGCAACCCCCACCCCAGCACCAGCCTCAGCCGGCCAGCGTGGCCGCCACCAGCCGCCGAAGTCCCTCATCCGTTGGGGGGGCTTCGGCGGCTGTCTGGTCTGCGGGCCAGTCGCCCTGCCGCAGCCACAGCAGGTATTCGTGGTTCCCGGCCGGGCCCGTGATCGGCGAGGCCACCACCCCGCAGGGGCGCCAAGCCTCCGCCACCGCCGCCGCCATCACCGCCGCGATGGCATCCACATGGGCGGCGGGCTCCCGCACCACACCCCCTTTGCCCACACGGGCTTTGCCCACCTCAAATTGCGGCTTCACCAGCAGCAGTGCCTCCCGCCGCCCGCTCTGCAACAGGCGCCCCAGGGCGGGGAGCACCAACGCCAGGCTGATGAACGACACATCCGCCACCGCCAGATCGGGCCAGGGGTCAGCCTCGCCATAGAGCTGCTCGGGCTGCAGGTGGCGCAGGTTGGTGCGCTCCTTGAGCACCAGACGCGGGTCGGTGCGCAGGCTCCAGGCGGTCTGCCCATAGCCCACATCCACCCCGTACACCCGGGCGGCGCCGTGTTGCAGCAGGCAATCGCTGAACCCCCCGGTGGAGATGCCGCCATCCAGGCAAACCCGCTGCTGCAGCTGGATCGGGAACGCCTCCAGGGCCGCCACCAATTTCTCCCCACCCCGGGAGACAAACCGGGGCGGCTGCTCCACCTGCAGGGGGATCTCCGCCGCCACCTCCAGCCCGGGCTTGTCGAGCACCCGATCGCCGCTGCGCACGCGGCCGGCCCGAATCAGCTGCTGGGCCTGCTGGCGGCTGCTGGCCAGCCCCTGCTCCACCAGGTGCAGATCGAGTCGCAGCTTTGGGGCCATCGGGCGGGCAGGTCAGGGATGGAACGCACCGTCGTCACAAAAGCACAGAGGAAACGGAACAAATCCGGGCGGTGGGGCCGGTCCCCGGGGAACACTCCGGAGGATGGCCCCACAGCCCGCTGACGCCATGGCGCGCACCGCCTCCAACGTGATCGAACTGCTCCAACCCGGCAGCTTCGTGAAGCTGCGCAACCAGCCGGACGACCTGCCCCCCTTCCAGCTGATCCAGTGCCGTGGGGGCCGCTGCTGGGTGCGCCAGCAGGCCTGGGGACCCCTGGTGCAGTGGGAAGTGGAGCACCGCAAGCTCACCGCCGTCGCCTGAGCGCAGGCCGGCTCAGGGCCGTTCCATACATTGGTCTGGATGTGAGCCCGCGGCGGCCTTGATCGAGCGTTACACCCTGCCCGAGATGGGCGCCATCTGGAGCGAGCAGGCCAAATTCCAGAGCTGGCTGGATGTGGAGATCGCCGCCACCGAGGCCAACTGCGAGCTGGGCCGGGTGCCAGCCGAAGCCGTTGCCACCATCCAGCAGAAGGCCAGCTTCAGCGTGGAGCGCATCCTCGAGATCGAGGCGGAGGTGCGCCACGACGTGATTGCCTTCCTCACCAACGTGAACGAGCACGTGGGGGATGCGGGCCGCTACATCCACGTGGGCATGACCAGCTCGGATGTGCTCGACACGGGCGTGGCCCTGCAGATGAAGGCTTCGGTGCAGCTGCTGCGCCAGGAGCTCGACAAGCTCGCCAATGCCCTGCGGGAGCTGGCCCGCGCCCACAAGGGCACGGTGATGATCGGCCGCTCCCACGCCATCCACGGCGAACCGATCACCTTCGGATTCAAGGTGGCCGGCTGGCTGGCGGAGGTGGTGCGCAACCACAGGAGCGGCTTGAGCGCCTGGAGCGGGTGGTGAGCGTGGGCCAGATCTCCGGTGCCATGGGTACCTACGCCAACACCGACCCGCAGGTGGAGGAGCTCACCTGCCGCAAACTGGGCCTGGAGCCCGACACGGCCAGCACCCAGGTGATCGCCCGCGATCGCCACGCCGAATACATCCAGACCCTGGCCCTGGTGGGTGCGGCGCTGGAGCGCTTCTCCACCGAGATCCGCAACCTGCAGCGCACCGATGTGCTCGAGGTGGAGGAGAACTTCGCCAAGGGCCAGAAGGGCAGCTCCGCCATGCCCCACAAGCGCAACCCGATCCGCTCCGAGCGCATCGGCGGCCTGGCGCGGGTGCTGCGCAGCTATGTGGTGGCGGCGCTGGAAAACTGCGCCCTCTGGCACGAGCGCGACATCAGCCACAGCTCCGTGGAGCGCATGATGCTGCCGGACTGCTCGGCCACGCTGCACTTCATGCTGCGGGAGATGACCGAGGTGGTGAAGGGGCTGGGGGTCTACCCCGACAACATGGCCCGCAACATGAACGTCTACGGCGGCGTGGTGTTCAGCCAGCGGGTGCTGCTGGCCCTGGTGGAGAGCGGCATCAGCCGCGAAGACGCCTACCGGATCGTGCAGCGCAACGCCCACAGCGCCTGGAACACCGACGGGGGCAACTTCCGCGCCAACCTTGAGGCCGACGCCGAGGTCAGCGGCCGGCTCAGCCCCGATCAGCTGGCGGACTGCTTCTCCACCGACCTGCACCAGGCCAACCTGGCCGTGATCTGGGAGCGGCTGGGGATCTGAGCTCAGCCCCGGTGGTACGGCCCGCCCTGCTGAATGCTCTGGGCCCGGTAGAGCTGCTCCAGCACCAGCAGCCGCGCCAGCTCATGGGGAAAGGTCATCGGTGAAAGGCTGAGCTGCCAGCTGGCGCTGGCCTTGAGGGCCGGATCGAGGCCGTCGGCACCACCGATCACAAAGGCCAGCCGCTGCGAGCCCGAGCCCTGCAGCCGCGCGGCAAAGGCCACAGAATCGAACCCCTGGCCCTCCTCGGTGAGCACCACCAGCTGCTCATCGGGCCGCAGGGCCGCCCGGATCGCCTCGGCCTCCCGGGCCATGCCGCCATCCCGCAGCTCCAGCACCTGCAGGCCCGGCAGGCGCTTGAGGTACAGCGCCACGCCCTCCTGCACCCACCCCTTGCGCAGGCGGCCCACCACCAACAGCCGAATCCGGGAGGGGTTGATCACAGCACCGGCGGCCCTGCTGCCAGGCTATTGGCATGCCCTGGACCCCCTACGCCGACTGGATCTACACGGCGGTGAGCACCACCGGCCTGCTGTTGATCGTGTGGATGGTGCTCAGGCCGCGGCACTGACGGCAGCGTTGCCGGCGGTGTTGGTGCCCGGGGTGCGTTCGGTGGCGGGGTTGGGGCTGCCGCCGCCGGCCAGCAGGTCGATCGGTTCACACACCGGGAAGCGGTTGATCGCCTTGAGGGCGGCCCGGGCGTTGGTGCGCAGCTGCTCGCTGATGGCTTCGCAGTAGGGGATCTGGGCCAGCAGATCCACGGTGCGGCGCATGATCCGCACCACGTCCCCCTCATCAAGGGAGGTGTTGGCGATCAGATCGCTCCAGCTCACCCCCTTGGCCCAGGCATACACCAGGCCCATCAGCTCCGCCTCAAACCACACGGGCATCACCACCGCCGCCCGCTCCTGCTGCCGCTGCAGCTCGCGGCGGATGCCGCGCAGGTCGTGCAGGGCCTCCTCCGCCGCCGGCGGAATCGGAAATCCGCTCCAGAGGTCGGGGCGGTTGACCTCGGTGGAGAGGGCTTCGAGCACCGCCGCCAGATCCGGCGGCTCCAGCTCATCGAGGTGGCCGCTCATCAGGGACAACCCCAGCCACAGCTCGTTGTCACCGCGCAGGGCGGCCACGGTGCGGCCGATTTCGGTGGGGTCCAGGCCCCCGTCACCGGCCAGGCAGCCGAAGTGGCGCAGGATGTCGATCAGGGCCAGGAAGGTCTCCCAGTGGCGGTTGGCGCGCACGTGCAGGATCCGCTGCCGCTCGGCGATCTCCGCCTCCAGCTCCTCCATGCGGAAGCGCTGCCGCTTGAGCTTCTTGCGGTCGCCGGCGCCATGGGCGGGGTGCAGTTCCAGGGCCAGCTCCAGCTCCCGCACCAGGTGGGCCTGGGCCTGCACCTCGCCGGCCAGGTCGTACTGGGGGGTGGTCATGTCGTGGCGCCGGGCCATGTGGGCCACCGCCAGGGCCAGGCCGCCGCTGGCCTGATCGCCATGGCGGATCTCACCGGAGCGCTGCAGCTCCGGCACCGGCAGGTCCTTCACCTGCAGGCAGCTGAGCTCGGCGTGCAGGCTCACCACGGCGCTGCAGGGCAGCAGCACCCAGACGTTGTCATCGGTGAGGCAGCACAACAACGGGAACTGGCCAGGCCCCTCCACCTTCTCCACGATCACCGCCGGGGTGACGCGGCTGCGCAGCACCGGGGCCTTGAGGCTCACCAGGGTGCCCTCGCTGGCGAAGCGCAGGGCCAGGGTGAGTTCATGGGCCAGGGTTTCCTCCGCCTGCTGCTGCAGGATCCGCAGCAACCGGCGCTCCTCCCGCAGGCGGCCGCGCTGCTTCTCGTAGTCCTCGAAGTCGTCCCAGGCCACCTCCTGCACGCCGCTGCTGAGCTGGTCGAGCTGCAGGCGCAATTCGGCGATGCGGGCCTCGTCCTCCGCCAGATCCAAGGTGGCCAGGTAGCGGCCGAAGCTGCGCTCCACCAGCTCCTGGGCCTTGGCCAGGTCGTAGCGCTGCAGCAGGTTGAGCACCATGCCGTAGCTGGGGGTGAACTGGCTCACCAGCGGATCGGCGGGGCTGGTGGCCAGTTGGCCCGCCTCCCGCACCCCCTCAAAGCGGCTCTGCACCGTCACCACATAGCCCTGGGAGTCGAGCCCGCGGCGGCCGGCACGGCCGGCCATCTGCAGGAATTCACTGCCCATCAGGGGTCGGTGGCCCCGCTCGGTGCGCTTGGAGAGGGCGGAGATCACCGTGCTGCGGGCCGGCATGTTGATGCCCGCCGCCAGGGTTTCCGTGGCGAACACCACCTTCACCAACCCCTGCTGGAACAGCTCCTCGATCAGCTCCTTCCAGGCGGGCAGCACGCCGGCATGGTGGGCGGCGATGCCCCGCAGCAGGGCGTCGTCGTGGCCGCCATCGCGCACGGCCTCCGGCGTGGAGGCGATGAACGCCTCCAGGCGGGCGCGGATGCGGGCCTGCTCCTCGGGGTTCACCAGGCACACCTTGCCCAGGTCGCGCACCGCCTTGTCGCAGCCGCGGCGGCTGAAGATGAAATAGATGGCGGGCAGCATCTCCCGCTCGGCCATCTGGGCCACCACGAAGCCCAGGGGCGGCGCCTCGGGCTGGGGCGGCTTGGGGGTCTTGGGCGGTCTTGGGCCCTTTGCGGCGGTTGCCCTTGGGGGCGCGCCAGACCTTGCAGTTGGGATGCAGGCCCGTGCCCTCGTCATTGAGCAGCGGGTGCAAGCCCTTGGCGCTGCAGAAGCTGAACTGCAGCGGCACCGGCCGGAAATCGCTCATCACCAGCCGGGTGGGGCCATGCACCCGCTCGATCCAATCGGTGAGCTGCCCGGCGTTGGCCACCGTGGCCGACAGCGCCACCAACTGCACCGGCGGCGGGCAGTGAATGATCGATTCCTCCCACACGGTGCCCCGCTGGGAATCGTTCATGTAGTGGCACTCATCGAGCACCACCGCCTCCACGTCCGCCAGCGGATCGTCGCCGGCGTCGGCCTCCGCATAGAGCATGTTGCGGAAGATCTCGGTGGTCATCACCACGATCGAGGCCTCCCGGTTCACCGTGAGGTCGCCGGTCATCAGGCCCACCCGCTCGGCGCCGAACTGCTCGCGAAAGTCGCGCAGTTTCTGGTTGGAGAGGGCCTTGAGGGGCGTTGTGTAGAACACCTTCTGGCCGTGGGCCAGGGCGCGGTGGATGGCGTATTCGCCCACCAGGGTTTTGCCTGAGCCGGTGGGGGCACTCACCACCACGGAGTGCCCCTGGTTGAGGGCGTCGATGGCCTCCAGCTGGAACGGATCGAGCGGGAAGGGAAACAGCTGGTCAAGCGGCGGCACGCTGCCACCACCGCTGGGGGCACCGGGCACCGTTGCACTGCTGCTTGGCATCAGGCGATCCTATGGGCTCCAGCCAGGCGGGGCGAAGCGGTGGCAACGGCGAGCGACCCAACGGCGAGCCCCGCCCCCTGGGAAGAGGCCCTCACGGCCGACCTGCGGACCCTGGCTCCGGAGCGGCGGCGGCAGCTGCGCAGCCTGGTGCCCTGCGGCGCCGCCAGCCTGCGGCCGGCGGACCCCGCCGCCCCCGCGCTGCTGGACCTGGCCAGCAACGATTACCTCGGCCTGGCCTGCCACCCCCAGCTGCAGCGGGCCGCCGCCGCCGCCATCGCCCGCGACGGCGTGGGGGCTGGCGCCTCGCGGCTGGTGAGCGGCGACCGGCCGGTGCACCACCAGCTGGAGCAGGCCCTGGCGGCCTGGCTGGGGCGTCCCCGGGTGCTGCTCTACCCCAGCGGGTTCCAGGCCAACCTGGCGGCGGTGCAGGCCCTGGCGGACCGCCACACGCTGGTGTTGGCGGACCGTCTGATCCACCACTCGCTGCTGGTGGGGGTGAAGGCCAGCGGTGCCCGGCTGCAGCGCTTTGCCCACAACGACCTCTCCGCCCTGGCCCAGCGGCTGGAGCGGGCCCGCGGCGACGCCCCGAGCCGCCGGCTGCTGGTGCTCAGCGAAAGCCTGTTTTCGATGCAGGGCAGCAGTCCCGATGTGCCGCGGCTGGCGGAGCTCTGCCGGCGCCATGGGGCCGCGCTGCTGCTGGATGAGGCCCACGCCCTGGGGGTGCTGGGGCCGGGGGGCCGGGGCCTTGGCCACGGGCTGGAGGGGGTGAGCCTGATCAGCGGCACCTTCGGCAAGGCCTTCGGCAGCGGCGGCGCGTTCCTGGCGGCGGACGCGCTGCTGGGCGACTGGCTGCTGCAGCATTCGGGGCCGTTCCGCTACACCACCGCCCTGGCCCCACCGCTGGGGGCGGCGGCCCTGGCGGCCCTGGGGGCGATCGAAGCCGAGCCCCAGCGCAGTGCCGCCCTGCTGGAGCGGGCCCGGCGCTGGCGTGATCAGCTCGAAGCCGCCGGTTGGCCGCGCCCCCCCGGGGAGGGGCCGATCCTGCCGCTGCTGGTGGGCAGCGATCAGCGGGCCCTGGAACTGCAAGGGGCCCTGGAGCAGGCGGGCCTGCTGAGCGTGGCGATCCGCCCGCCCACGGTGCCCGATGGCAGTGCCCGGCTGCGGTTGGTGCTGCGCCACGACCTCCCCAGGGGCACCCTGGCGCGGCTGCTGGCGGCCCTCGGACCGCCATGAGCGTGCAAGTGCTGGCCATGCACGGCTGGGGGGGCGACAGCCGCGGCTGGGCCCCCTGGGGCGAGCTGGCCGCACGGCGGGGCTGGCGGCTGCACGCGGGGGAGCGGGGCTATGGGGCCCTGACGCCGCAGCAACCGCGCTGGGGGGCCAGCAGCCAGCAGCGCATCCTGCTGGGCCATTCCCTGGGGCCACACCTGTTGGAGCCCAGCCTCTGGGCGGAGGCCACGGCGGCGGTGCTGCTGGCCAGCTTCGCGGGCTTCGTGCCGGAGGGCCGCGCCGGCCGGCCCCTGCGCACCGCCCTCAACGGCATGGCCGCCCAACTGGAACACGGCGATGGGCCCGCCATGCTGGCCAGCTTCCTGGAGCGGGTGGCCTTCCCCTTCCGCAGCAGCGACCTGCCAGAGGGGCCGCTGCAGCAGGGCATCGGCGCGGCGGGAACGGCCCGGCTGCTGGAGGATCTGCAGCGGCTGGCGGCCACCACGGGCCTGCCGGAGGGGCTGAGGGCGGCGCTGCCGCGGCGGCTGCCGGTGCTGATCGTGGAGGCGGAGGACGACCAGATCGTGTGCGCCGCTAGCCGCGCCCAGCTCAGGGCGCTGCTGCCCGAGGCCACGGTGATCAGCCTGCCGCGGGCCGGCCATGGCCTGCTGGGGGCCGGGGTGCCGGCGGCGGTGCTGAACTGGATTGCGGATGGTCTTGCTTGATCCCACCGCCAGCGGCGCCCCGTTTAGCCAACGGGTGCAGCGTTGCTTTGGCCGCAGCGCCGCGGCCTACCCCCACCAGGCGCGGCTGCAGGCGGCGATCGCCGAGCGGCTGGCCGGGCTGCTGGAGCGGCAGGCGCCAGCCCTGCCGGCGGGCTCCCGGGCCGACCTCGGGGCCGGCAGCGGCCTGCTGGCCGGCGCCATCGAACGGCAGCTGGGTGGGCCGCGCCTGCTGCGGCTCGACAGCTGCCCCGAGCTGCTGCAGCAGGACTGTGGTGCTGGAGCGCCGCCACCCCAGCGGCTGTGGGACCTCAACGGCGGCCTGCCGGGAGATCTGCAGGGGGCGGCGTTGCTGGGGTCGAGCTTTGCCTTGCAGTGGCTCGAGCAGCCGCAGCGGCAGCTGGAGCACTGGTGCGACGCCCTGGCACCGCAAGGCGTGCTGGCCCTCGCGGTGCCCTGCGCGGGCAGCTTTGCCCTGTGGCGCCAGGCCTGCGGGTTGGCCCAGGTGCCCTTCACCGGGCTGGCGCTGCCCGAGGCGGACCCGCTGATCGCATTGGTGCGCGGGCGGCTGCAGCTGCAGCGGCTGCAACGGCTGTGGTTCAGCCGCCCCAACCCCGGCGCCCTGGCCTTCCTGCGGCAGTTCAAGGGGATCGGGGCCCAGGCCAGCCGCACCCCCCGCCTCAGCCGCGGCCAGCTGCGCCAGCTGGAGCGGCACTGGCCCAACCACATCCCCAAGCTGAGCTGGGAGGTGCTGGTGTTGGTGGCACGCCGAGCCCCATGAGCCCCAGCCGATGAAGCCCCTGCAACTGGTGGTCTGCGGCACCGACACCGACGTGGGCAAAACCGTGGTGAGCGCCCTGCTGGTGCAGGGGCTGGGGGCCCACTACTGGAAACCGGTGCAATGCGGCCTCGACCCCGGCCCCGACGGCGGCGGCGACCGCGACCGGGTGCAGCGCTGGCTGCAGCTCCCCCCCGAGCGGCTGCTGCCGGAGGCCTACCGGCTGCGGGCAGCGGTGTCACCCCACTGGGCCAGTGCCCTGGAGAGCGGGGATGCCGAACGGCCAGGGGCACCCATTGATCCGGAGCGGCTGCGGCTGCCGGCGCTGGAGGGGCCCCTGGTGGTGGAAACCGCGGGGGGGCTGCTGGTGCCGTTGCGGCTCGATCTGCTGCAGATCGAACAGATCCAACGCTGGGGGCTGCCGGTGCTGCTGGTGGCCCGCAGCGGCCTGGGCACGCTCAACCACACGCTGCTGTCGCTGGAGGCGCTGCGGCGCCGGCAAATCCCCGTGCTGGGGGTGCTGCTCAACGGCGACCCCCACCCCAACAACGAGGCCACCCTGGAGCAGTTGGGGGGGGTGCCGCTGCTGGGCTGTCTGCCGCCCCTGCCGCGGCTGGATGCGGAGCAGCTGGCGGCGCAGTGGCGGCGCCTGGGGCTCTCCCATAGGCTCAACGCAATCACCTGAGCTCCATGGGCCGCTCGCATCTGCTGGTCAGCGCCGCCGTGGCCGCCCTCTGCGCCGGCATCCTGGTGCTGTTCACCGATCTGGAGGTGTCGGTGGTGCGCTGGTTCAGCTGCGGACCGCTGTCCACCGCATCCGAAGAGCGCACCAGCCTCTGCCAGCGCCGGCTCTGATCAGATGCCCCTGCGGGCCCGCAGGGGGCAGTGGCCGGTGATCACCGCCACGTTGTTTTCCGCCAGCTCGAGGGGCCAGCCCTGACGCATCTGGTCGTGGATCTGCTCGATCTGCAGGGCATTCCAGCCGCGGGCCTCCAGATGTACCCGCACCATTTGCCACTGGCCCTCGGCGAACACCTCGGTGCCCCCCCAGGCGCGCCCGGGCCGGGGGGCGGTGAGCTGCTCCGGCGGCAGGAAGCGGTTGGAGCGCAGCGGCTGCCGCCTGGCGTTGGGGTGGTCGAGGAACCGGGACACGGGCGGACAGGGCCATGGCGCAATCCCATGGCGTTGCCCCATGTTGACCACAACCGGCGCGATCGTCAGGGTCCCGCCAGGATCGCCGCCTCCACATCGGCGCGGCTGAAGCCATAGGGGAACTGCCGCTGCACCTCGCCGGCGGCGCCGTGCCAGCAGACGCTCAAATCCTCCACCTCCAGCTGAATGCTGGCGGTCCAACCGCCGTGTTCCAGCTGCCAGTGGCAGGAATGGGGCGCCGCCTGACGGGCCCCCAGCTCAGCCAGCCAGCGTTCTAGGGCCGGCAGGGGATGGTTGTAGAGGGGCGTCTGGGGGGGCGGCAGGGCGGTCATCCGCAGACGGCAGATCGAGCACCGTTGCAGTCTGCTGGGTGGCGGCCCACCAACTGGGGGCGGTGAACAGGGCGGCACCGCGGGCCCAGGCCAACCCCACCCCCAACACCAGGCTGAACACCACCGCCAGCGCCAGCAGCAGCAGGGCAAACCACTCCCCGCCGGAGAGGGCGCGCCGCACCGGCAGGGGCTGGGGCGGGCGAAGCCGCGCCGCCGCCGCGGCGGGCGATGCAGCATCCCGTTGCGCCTGCAGCGCCGCGTCGTAGAGGCGGCGGCGGGCCGGATCGCTCAGGATCAGGTAAGCCTGCTGCAACCGGCGGAAGGCCTCCTCCGCCTGCCCCTGGGGCAGGTCGGTGGTGTCGGGGTGGTAGCGCTTGCTCAGCCGCCGAAAGGCCTGGCGCAGGTCCTGGGGGCTGGCGTCGGGCCCGATCTGCAGCAACTCGTAGTGGTTCGGCGACGGTCCGGCGCCGGGGGCCTCGCTGCCCTGGTCGGTGACGGCCACCGGCGCTGCACCAGCTCTGCGGGATCCTAGAGACTGCGAGCCAGCCGCCCGAGGGGATGTCCGCCGCCACACCTGATGCTGCCCTCGGGGAGTCCGCCCTGTGGACCGAGCTGGGCTGGCAACCGAGCCCGGGCCAGCTGGAGCAACTGCTGGCCCTGCAGCAGCAGCTGCGGCAGTGGAACGCCCGGGTCAACCTGACGCGGCTGGTGGAGGGCGATGACTACTGGATCGCCCAGGTGTTCGACAGCCTCTGGCCCCTGCGAGACCTGCTGCAGCAGCCATCCCAGGCGCCGCTGCGCTGCATCGATGTGGGCACCGGCGGGGGCTTTCCGGGGCTGGCGGTGGCCATCGCCTGTCCGAACGCCCAGCTGACGCTGGTGGATTCGGTGGGGCGCAAGACCCAGGCCGTGCAAGCCATGGCCCAGGCCCTGGGGCTGGCGGATCGGGTGAGCCTGCGCTGCGAGCGGGTGGAACTCACCGGCCGCGACCGCAGCTGCCGCGGCGGCTTCGACCTGGCCATGGCCCGGGCCGTGGCGGCGGCGCCGGTGGTGGCCGAATACCTGGTGCCGCTGCTCAACCAGCAGGGGCAGGCGCTGCTCTACCGCGGCCAGTGGGCTGCCGCCGACCAGGCGGACCTGGAGCGCGCCCTGCAACCGCTGCGGGCCCAGCTGCGCCACAGCGACCAGCGGGAGCTGCCGGCGGGGCGCGGCCAACGCACGGCCCTGTGGGTGGAGGCCACCGGCCCATGCCCCCCCAGCTATCCGCGGGCGGTGGGGCTGCCCAGCAAATTTCCCCTCGGCCAGGGCCCCTCAGCCGGCTGATTAGCCCCCCTGGCTGAGGCGCTGAACGGCACACCCCCCACCAGGCGGCGCAACTCCCGCAGCAGATCGGGGATGCGATCCACCCAGGGGCTGGCCGCCAGGGCCTGGCGCAGCTCCGCTTCGCTCACGGCCTGGTCGAGGGCATCGGCATTGGCCCCTGGAAACCAATGGCTGCCGCCGCCGAGCAGGCCGTAGCGGGCGCGGGCATAGCTCTGCAGATCCCAGGCCTGCACGAGGTTGTGCAGCCACAGCAACACCGGCAGGTTGATCTCACCCGGCGTCTCTTGCCAGGGGGGCAGCCCCATCTGCCAAGTGGCCAGCCAATCGGGCCCCAGGGCCTCCAGCCGCGCCCGCTCCAACCGCCCCTGGATCGGCGGCAGCAGGGCCTCGGCCTGGGGCAGCAGCGCCACAGCGTCCATGTGGCGCTCCAGGTCGGCCGGGGTGGCGGCCCCGACACTGATGGTGTGCACCCCCGGGGCGCTGAGGCAGAAGAGGTCGTTGAACACGATCGGGTGCAGCGGCGCGCACAGCTCCAGCAGCCGCGGCGAGGGGCTGTGCAGGTGCCCACCCTTGTCGGTGGGGCTGATCACAAACACCCCCATGTCGTGGGCCTGGGCCGCCTCGATCGCCGGAAGGTTGTCCTGGCGGATGAAATACCAGTGCAGGTTCACGTAATCGAAGGCGTCGCTGGCGATCGCCTCGAGGATCAGCGGCAGCGGCCCGTGGGTGGAGAAGCCCACCGAGCCCACCCGGCCCTGGGCCTGCCAGCGGCGCACCACCTCCAGGCAGCCACCGGGCCGCAGGGTCTGATCCAGGTGCTCCGGCAGGTTGAGGCCGTGGATCGCCAGCAGGTCCACCCGCTCCACCCCGAGGCGCTCCAGGCTGGTGGCCAGCTCCGCCTCAAAGGCGGCCGCATCCGCCTGGGGCGGCACCTTGGTTTGCAGGATGCGCTCCGGGTCGGGCACCCGTTGGAGCAGGGCCCCAAGCTGCCGCTCAGAACTGCCGTAATGGCGAGCCGTTTCCACGTGGTGGAAACCCAAGGCCGCGGCCCGCTCGAGGATCTGGAGCAGGTTGGCCTGGCTGTCGGCGCTGATCCGATCGGCGGGCAGATCGCTCCAGCTCTGCTGAAACCGCATCCCCCCCAGGGAGAGCAGCGGCATCGGCAGCTCGGTGCGGCCGAAACGGCGAACGGGCAGCACCGCCATCAGTGGGGGGCCCCGGCACGGGGCAGGGTGCGGCGCGGCCGGGCCGGGGTGGGCAGCCCCAGCGGCAACAGCTCCTGTTGGCGGCTCTGCTCCTCCAGCTCCGGCAGCTGCTCGTAGCTCACCCAATGGATGCAATCCACCGGGCAGGTGTCGATCGCCTCCTGAATCCGCTCCGTGCTGTCGCCGTCCTGGCGCGCGGGAACGGCCCCAGTCGGGTTCCACCACGAAGGTGTTAGCGGCCACATTGGCGCAATAACGGCAGCCGATGCACACGGCTTCGTCCACCCACACCGCCTTCTGACGCAGGGCGCCCCCCAGCACCGGTTCGCGGCCACTGGTGGCGGGGCCGGCGGCGGCCGGAGCGCTGAAGGCAAGCCCTGGATTGATCACCATGGGCGCCGCCAGGGGGTCGCTGGGGTCAGCCGTCCCAGCGGCTCACCACCAGCTCAATCGAGCCGTCGGCGCCCTGGCGCTGCTCCATCACCTGGTAACCCTCCTCCTGGGAGGCTGCCAGGATGCTGCGCAGGGCGTACTGCTGGGTGAGCTTGGCCAGGAAGCGCTCCACCGGGATCGGCTGCTTCCAAAGGTCGAGGTCGGTGACCAGCTCGTAGCTGCCGCTGCTGGCGTTCCAGCGGAAACCCAGGTCGGTGCCTTCAGGGCAGGCCACCGCCAGATCGGCCAGCACGGTCTGGCCGCGGTAGCCGCGCACGGGCTGCTCGCGGTCGCTGGGGTCGTGGCCCAGGTCGCGCAGGGCGGCCACCAGGGCCGTGCGATCACGCAGTTCCGTCTTGACGGTGCTGAAGTGCGACATCAGGTGACCGGGGTGGAGAGGGTCTGCTCGGGGTTCACCGTGGCGGCCTGGCCCTGGTAGGCCTCGGCGGTGGGCTGGCGCTGCTGGACGCTGCCCAGGCGCGCCTCGATTCGCTCGGTGAGCTGTTCACAGCCATCGCCGCGGACGCCGTTCACGAGCTCCTCCACGCGGCCATCCGGACGGATCCGAAAGCTGATGGTGTGCTGGGGCATCCCGGCAGTGGTCGGGTCGTCGGATGCTAACCGTGTGATGCCGGGGGTGGCGGTTTAGGCCAGGAGGCCCTCATCCACCAGGGTCTGCAGCCGCTCCAGCACCAGCGGATCCTCCAATTGCTCCAGGGCCAGGCGGGCCTCATCCCGCACCGCCAGGTCGCCGTCCTGGAGCATGGCCGCCAGCAGCGCCTCCACCACCTCCCGCTGGCGGGGCTCCACCAGGTCGCCGTAGAGACGCCCGAGCGACCAGGCGCTGTTGCTGCGCACCGCCGCTTCGCTGTCGATGCGCAACGCCAGCAACAACTGGCCCGCCGCCTGGTCGGCCTTGGCCAAGCCGGTGGCGCCGGCGTCAGCCAGGGCACTGGCGGCCCAGAGCCGCACCGCGGCGATGTCGGTTTCCAGGGCCCGGATCAGGGGGTTCATCACCGGTGCATCCGGGTAGCTGCTCAGGCTCCAGGCCACCGCCTTGCGCACGTAGCCGTTGCTGTCGTTCTGGAGCAGGGCCAACAACGGGGTGATGGCCTGCAGATCGGGGTTGCGCCCCAGGGCATACACCGCACTCATGCGCAGGATCGGGCAGCTGGCCTCCAACAGCGGCAGCAGCAGGGCCGGGGCACGCGGATCGCGGTGTTCACAGAAGATCCGCAGCCCCTGCATGCAGTCCTCATGGCTGCCCTTGAGCAGCTGCAGACCCAGGTCGCATTCCGCCGCCACATCGGCCGCCGCCACCTCCGCCGCCTCGAGTTCATCCAGGGGATCACCGAGCAGCTCCTGCGCCAGTTCCCGGGCGAGCATCTCCGGATCGAGCGCCAACTCGGCCGGGCTCTGGGAAAACTCTGGGTACGGGCCAGTCATCGGCCGATCGTAAAAGCCAGCAGCGGCATCAACCGCACTCCGCCGGCGGGGGCCATTCAGTTAATCGGCGCCGGGGCGGCCATGTCGCCCGGCAGCCAGATGCGGGCACTCACGGCAAACAGGGCCAAGCCGAACAGCAGCACGATGGCGGCCGGCAACAGGGTGGAGCGAAAAAACTGCACGGGCCTCAGCGGCGGTGCCCCCAGTTTGACGCGCCTAGCCTGCGGCCGACTCCGCGCCCCAGCCAGCGTCCATGCCCCACCCGCAGCGCCCCTCCGGCGACCCGGCCCAGGCCCGCTGGCGGCGGCTGGGGGCAATCAGCGCCGAGGGCTTCGCCAGCGGTGCCCCCAACACCGGCCTGGGGGAGGTGCTGCCCATCTGGTTGGCCACCCATGGGGTGCCCGTGGAGTTGATCGGGCTGCTGCCCCTGGCGGGGCTGCCCTACGCCATCAAGGCCCTGTGGGCTCCGCTGCTGGATCGCTGGCCGATCCCCTGGCCCGACCGGCGGCGGGGCTGGATCGCGCTGCTGCAGCTGCTGCTGGCCCTGGGCATCGGCAGCCTGGCGCTGCTGCGCCCCAGCACCGACCCCCACACCCTGGCGGCCATCGGCCTGGTGGCGCTGCTGGTGGCGGTGCTGAGCGCCACCCAGGACATCGTGATCGACGCCTACCGCACCGACCTGCTGCCCCAGCAGGAACGGGGTGCCGGGGCCGCCGCCAATTCCCTGGGGTTCCGCGGCGGCACCTTGATCCTGGGGTCGGGGGCGCTGCTGATCGCCGGCAGCGCCGGCTATCCCCTGGCCTTCGGCTTCGCCGCAGGGCTGCTGGTGCTGATGATCCCCTGCACCCTGGCGGCGCCGAGCCTGCCCCCCCTGGCCCAACCGGTGACCAACCTGCGCCAGGCGGTGGTGGGCCCCCTGCGCGACTTCCTGGCCCGCACCGGCGGCAAGCGGGCGCTGCAGATCCTGGCGCTGGTGCTGCTCTACCGGCTGCCGGATGGCCTGCTGGCCCCCATGGGGGGCCCCTTCCTGGTGGCCGCGGGCCTCAGCGAGGGCCAGATCGGGCTGTTGAAATCCGCCCTGGGGGTGGTGGCCACGATGGTGGGGGTGGTGCTGGGGGGCGCCCTGTTCGGCCGGCTGGGCATGAACCGCAGCCTGTGGCTGTTCGGCATCGCCGGCGCCAGCGGCAACCTGGCCTACTGGCTGGTGGCCCGGTCGGGGGTGAGCTCCCTGGAGCAGGTGGCGGGGGCGGTGCTGCTGGAGAACCTCTCCAGCGGGCTGGTGGGCACCGCCTTCGTGGCGCTGCTGATGAGCCTGTGCAACCCGCGCTTCTCCGCCACCCAATACGCCCTGCTCTCCGGGGTGTACGCCATCAGCAGCAAGGTGCTGGCGGCCCCCTCCGGCCTGCTGGTGAAGCTGCTGGGCTGGGACCACTTCTTCCTGCTGTCGGCGGCGGCCGCCGTGCCGGCGTTTCTGTTGATGGTGGTGGTCACCCCCTGGGGCGAAGACCAGGCCCGCGGCGCCTACCCGGGCGACTCTATCGGCGACTGAGCGGGGGCCTGTGCGGGCTGGAGGCTGCCCTCCAGGCGCCGGCGCAACTGGCCGCAGGCGGCATCGGCATCGAGGCCGCGGCTGGCGCGCACGCTCACGGCCACGTGCTGTTCCTGCAGGCTGCGGCGGAACGCCTCCACCGCCGCGGGAGTGGGGCGCTGGAACTCCTCCTCGGCGATGGGGTTGTAGGGGATCAGGTTCACGTGGCTCTGGAAGCCGCGCAGCAGCTGGGCCAGCGCCTTGGCGTGGCGGGGTTGGTCGTTGAGGCCCCCCAGCAGGATGTACTCGAAGCTCACGCGGCGGCCGGTGATCGCCACGTAGCGGCGGCAGTCGTCGAGCAGGGCCTCGATCGGATAGGCGTGGGCCGTGGGGATCAGCTGCTCCCGCAGGGCCTGGTCGGGGGCGTGCAGGCTCACGGCCAGGGTGAACTGGGCGCGGCCAAGCCGCTGCAGGGCCAACTCGGCGAGCTGGGGCAGGGTGCGGGCCACCCCCACGGTGCTCACGGTGATCTGGCGCTGGGCCATGCCCAGGTCGGTGCAGAGGCAATCGATCGCCGCCAGCACGGCCTCGATGTTGAGCAGCGGCTCGCCCATGCCCATGAACACCACGTGGCTGGGGCGCTGCTCCATCGCCTCGCGCACGCTGAGCACCTGGTCGACGATTTCGTGCACCGCCAGGGAGCGCTGCAGCCCCCCCTTGCCGGTGGCGCAAAAGCGGCAGGCCATGGGGCAACCCACCTGGCTGCTCACGCACACGGTGAGGCGCCCCTCGGCGGGAATGCCCACGGTTTCCAGGCTGAGGCCATCGTGGGTGCCCAGCAGCAACTTGGTGGTGCCGTCGCGGGCCACGCTGCGGTGCAGCTCACGGGAGCGGCCGATCCAGTCGGCGGCGCCAGCGGGGGGCTGGCCGGCCAGCTGGTCGCGGAAGGCCTTGGGCAGCACCGACACCTGGTCGAGGCTGCGGGCTCCTTTGGCGTAGAGCCAGTCGTGCAGTTGGCGGCCGCGGAAGGCGGCCTGCCCGTGCTGCTCAGCCCACTGCTCCAGGGCCGAGCGGCCCATCCCCAGCAGGGGAGCGGCCATCAGGGCCAGACCAGCAGGCCATGGCCCAGCTGCACCTCCGCCACCAGCAGGGCAATGAAGCCGAGCATGGCCACGCGCCCGTTGAGGCGCTCGGTGTGGGTGTGGAAGCCGTAGCGGGGCAGACGCCGCTGCGGCACAAGCTTGGGCTGGATCATGGCGCTGGGGTCGTTCGCAACGATGCTGGCGGGTCAGGTCAGGCGGCGGTGAGCGGGGTCACTCGTCGGTGAGCAGACCCTCCTCCTGCAGACCCTCGAGGGCATCGGGGTCGGCGATCAGCTCCTCCTCCATCACCTCATCCAGGCTGGGACGGGTGAAGGCGGCCAGGTTGCTGGCGGCCGCTTCGATGCCGTGGCGGCTGCGGGTGGCCTCCAGATCGGCATCGGAGGGATCGTCGAGCAGGGCACCGGCGGTGCTGGCCGATGGGGCGGCCGGCATGTCCACGGTGTAATCGGGCCGCAGGTTCTGCATGCGGCGGTAGCCACCGCCGTCCTCATCGAGGATGTCGGGGTGGGGTCCCGCCTCAGCCCGCAGCTCCTCTTCGAAGCCACTGAAGCCAGTGCCGGCGGGGATCAGGCGACCGATGATCACGTTCTCCTTGAGGCCGCGCAGCCAGTCGCTCTTGCCCTCGATGGCCGCCTCGGTGAGCACCCGCGTGGTCTCCTGGAAGGAGGCGGCGGAAATGAAGCTGTCGGTGTTGAGCGACGCCTTGGTGATGCCCAGCAGCACCGGGGTGAACTCGGCGGGGGCACCGCCGGTGATCGCCATGGCGCTGTTCACCTGCTCCACCTGACGCAGCTCGATCAGCTCGCCGGGCAGC
>RHBP01000131.1 GCA_010030955.1 Synechococcaceae bacterium WBB_10_009
CGTTTGCTTTCCGCCACGCCCACAAACCCCACCGGCATGCCAATCACCAGGGCCGGCGCCGGGGCGCCGCCGCTTGCCACCAGCTCCAGCAGTTGCTCCAGGGCCGTGGGGGCACTGCCGATCAACACCACGGCCCCGCTGAGCTCGCTGAGCGCCCGCTCCATGCCGGCGGCGGCGCGGGTGCTGCCGGGGGGCGCCTGCTCGGGGGCCCACTCGAGCACGCTGCGCACGGAATTGCCGAAGGTGCGGCGGGCCATCGGAGCCACCGCGGCAACGGCCATGGCGGTGTCGGTGAGGACCGTGGCCCCGGCCGCCAGGGCCGCTTGACCCGCCTTGCAAGCCTGCGGCGACCAGCGCAGATCAGCGGCCAGCGTGATGTCGCCGCCGCTGTGGATCACCCGGAGGAGCACGTCCTGTTCCGCTGGCGGCAGGGTGTCGATCGGGGGGGCCTGGGGACTCTGCGGCTGCTCGGCCAGGAGGGCGCGGATGCGGCGCAGGCTCTCGCTGAAGATCGGGTGATCGAAAGGGGCGGAGTCGGCGGGCAACGGCAGACGGGCGGACGGGCGATGAGGGGGCAGGGGAACACTGTTCGTGGATTCACAAATTCTGTACAGCCTGTTGGCCGTCCAGACGATGTACAAGCTGTACAGAACTCCAACACAGCCTGCGATGACAACCCAACTCCCCGACGGCAGCACGGGGCTGGGCGTGGAGGAAGCACGCCGCCGGCTGCCGGAATTGATCACGCGCGCCGCCAACGGCGAGCGGTTTGTGATCTGCCGCCACCAACAACCCCAGGCGGCCCTGGTGCCCTTGGGGGATCAGCCGCCCATCGACCCGGTGCGGCGCCAACAACGGATCCAGGCGATCACGGCCCTGCAGGGCAGCGGCCGCCATTGCTGGGACCGTGACTCCCCACGCCCCGCCAGACCAGCACCGCCGCCGCCACCCTTTGTGCAACCCGTGCAGAGACACCAGGCCTTTGAACCCCGGCTACTGAGCCACGGCGCCAAGGTGGCCTTCGATGGCAGTGCCCTGGTGGCCTTCCTGTGCGACGCGAAGGGCACCGGCAAGTATCTGGGGCCGATGCTGCAGGGCATTGGCCAGGGCTACTGGCTGGGGGTGGTGAGCAGCGTGAGCCTGATGCGGGTGTTGGAGGGCCCCCTGGCCTGCGGCGATGAGGCCCTGGCGCAGCGCTATGCCAATGCCTTCGCCGATGGCCGCCACTGGCAGCTGGTGAACCCAGACACCACGATTACCGCCGCCGCGATGCGGCTGCGGGGCCAGGAACCCCAACTCGACGAGATCAGCGCCATCGAGCTGGCCACCGCCATCCACAGCCATGCCTCCGTGTTGATCACCGACCACCCCGCCCTGGCCCAAACTGGCCAGCACCCGGTGCTCAGCGCCCTGCGGATCTGATGCCGATCCATCTGCTCTGGGGCGACGACGAGGCGGCCCGCACCCGGGCGGTGGAGGCGCTGATCGCCCAGCACACCGACCCGGCCTGGCAGAGCATCAACCTCAGCCGCCTCGACGGCAGCGATCCCGCCCAGGCCAGCCAGGCCCTGGCGGAGGCGCGCACTCCCGCCTTCGGCGCCGGGGATCGGGTGGTGCTGCTGCAGCGCAGTCCGTTCTGCAACCAATGCCCAGCGGAGCTGGCGGACCAGCTGGAGGCAACCCTGCCCCTGATCCCCGACAACTGCCAGCTGCTGCTGGTGAACCCCGCCAAGCCCGACGCCCGGCTGCGCACCACCAAAGCTCTCCAGAAGCTGGTCAAGGCTGACCAAGCCACGGAGCGCAGTTTTCAGCTGCCGGCGGTGTGGGATGGGGGCGGCCAACTGGAGCTGGTGCAGCGCACCGCCGCCGAGCTGGGCCTGGCGCTGGAGCGGGGGGCGGCGGAGGCCCTGTGCGACGCCATCGGCAGCGACAGCGCCCGGCTAGCCAGCGAACTGGAGAAACTGTCGCTGTACGTGGGGGCGGGGCACGCCATCACGCTCGCCGCCGTGGACGCCCTGGTGGGCAGCCAGGCCGCCAACGCCCTGCAGGTGGGCGATGCCCTGCTGGCGGGGCAGCCGGCCCAGGCAGTCGCCCTGGTGGATGCGCTGCTGGCCGCCAACGAACCGGCCCTGCGGATCGTGGCCACCCTCTGCGGGCAACTGCGGGGCTGGCTGTGGGTGAGCCTGCTCGATCAACAGGGCGAAACCGATGTGAACGCCATCGCCAAGGCCGCCGGCATCGGCAACCCAAAGCGCATCTACGTGATGCGCAAACAGATCCGCGGGCGCCCCCCCGCCCGTTTTCTGGGGCTGCTGCGGCAGCTGCTGGAGGTGGAAGCGGCCCTCAAGCGCGGCAGCGACCCCGGCGATGCCTTCCGCGATGGCTTCCTGCTCACCGGCTGAGCCACCTGCATAGGACAATCGGCGGTTCGCAGACCCCGCGCCATGGCCCTGCTGGTCCAGAAATTCGGTGGCACCTCGGTGGCCGACGTGGAACGCATCCAGGCGGTGGCGAAGCGCATTGCCGCCAGCCGCGAGGCGGGGCACGACCTGGTGATCGTGGTGTCGGCCATGGGGCACACCACCGATGAGCTCACGGGCTTGGCGCGGGCCATCAGTGGCAACCCACCGCAGCGGGAGATGGACATGCTGCTGGCCACGGGGGAGCAGGTGTCGATCGCGCTGCTGGCGATGGCGTTGCAGGCCCTGGGGGTGCCGGCGGTGTCGATGACGGGGCCGCAGGTGGGGATCCTCACCGAATCCACCCATGGCCGCGCCCGCATCCTCGAGATCCGCACCGACCGGCTGCAGCGGCTGCTGCAGGAGGGGAACGTGGTGGTGGTGGCCGGCTTCCAGGGCACCAGCAACAGCCTCAAGGGGATTCCGGAGATCACCACCCTGGGCCGCGGAGGCTCCGACACCTCCGCCGTGGCGCTGGCGGCGGCCCTCGGCGCCGATGCCTGTGAGATCTACACCGATGTGCCCGGGGTGCTCACCACCGACCCCCGCAAGGTGCCCGACGCCCAGCTGATGGACACGGTGACCTGCGACGAAATGCTGGAGCTGGCCAGCCTCGGCGCAGCGGTGCTGCACCCGCGGGCCGTGGAGATCGCCCGCAACTACGGCGTGCCCCTGCGGGTGCGCTCCAGTTGGAGCGAAGAGCCAGGCACCCTGCTCACCAGCAACGGCACCAGCCGCCGCGGCAGCGGCGAGGGGCTGGAGCTGGGCAAACCGGTGGATGGGGCCGAGCTGGACACGGCCCAGGCGGTGCTGGCCCTGGCCCATGTGCCGGACCGACCCGGGGTGGCGGCCCAGCTGTTTGAAGCCCTCTCCGGGGCGGGGCTGAACGTTGATCTGATCGTGCAGTCCACCCATGAGGGGAGCGGCGACGACGCCTTCACCAACGACATCGCCTTCACCGTGGCGGAGGCGCAACTGGCGGCGGCGGAGCAGGTGTGCCGCGAACTGCTGGCGGCCCTGGGGCCGGCGGGCTCAGGCGCCACCCTGAGCACCGAGGCCGGCATGGCCAAACTGAGCATCTCCGGGGCCGGCATCATGGGGCGCCCGGGGGTGGCGGCCCGGCTGTTCGACACCCTGCTGTTCGACACCCTGGCCAAACAGGGCATCAACCTGCGTCTGATCGCCACCAGCGAGGTGAAGGTGAGCTGCCTGGTGGCGGGCCACCAGGGCAACAAGGCCCTCCAGGCCGCCGCCAGCTGCTTCGAGCTGGGGGAGCAACAGCTGCGGCTCAACCCCTCCCCCGCCGGTGCCGGGGAACCGGAGGTGCGCGGTGTGGCCCTCGACCTGGATCAGGCCCAGGTGGCGGTGCGGCGCATCCCCGATCGCCCCGGCACGGCCGCGGCGGTGTGCCGGGCCCTGGCGGACGCCGGCATCAGCCTCGATGCGATCGTGCAGGCGGAGCGCACCCACGGGGAAGGCGACCAACGCAGCCGCGACATGGGCTTCTGCCTCAAACGCGACGACCTGGAGCGCGCCCGCGCCGCCCTTCAGCCGCTGCTGAACCAATGGCCGGGCGCCAGCTTTGAGGAGGGGATGGCCATCTCCCGGGTGAGCGCCGTGGGGGCGGGCATGCCCGGCACCGCCGGCACCGCCGCCCGCATGTTCCGCTCCCTGGCGGCGGCGGGCATCAACATCGAAATGATCGCCACCAGCGAAATCCGCACCAGCTGCGTGGTGGCGGAAGCCGATGGCATCGGGGCGCTGCAGGCCGTGCATGCGGCCTTCGGCCTGGGGGGTGCCGTGGTCCACCGGGCCCAGGGCACCGAAGCGCCGGTCGAAACCTCGCCAGTATGAGCTGATGGCTTGGGTTCGTCACCGTCGACCCTTGATGGCTGCTGCCTGCCTAGATGGAGCAGGTCTGGTTGGCCTTGGTTTGGTCATCACACAGGTTCAGGCGCTGGAACTGGACCAACACGGCATCAAACTCTTGCTTCTGCTAGCCGTGATTTACATCAGCTCCGGGTGGCTGTTTGGCTCGTACACCCTGCTCAAGATGCAGCGGCTGTCGTGGGCAAAATTCCTGGGGAGATTAGGAATCACCGGACTAGCCAGCATCACAGCAGCAGCCTTGTTGAGTTATCTGTTCAAGCTACAAATCACCAATACCCTTTTTTTCCGCGACAGCCTGCTTCCCCTTTTCCTGTTGCTGTGTTTTTGGAGCGGCCTGATCCGACTTCTGCTCCGACAGCACTGGAACAATCCACAAGGTCCACGTTGGCTGGTCCTGGCATTGCAGCAAGAAGTGAATGAAATCGAATTGGCGTGGCCTACCAATGAGACAGCCAGCCAGATCATGGTGACTGCCAAAGCAAGCGAGATTACGCCTGCAAACTGGATTAACGCACCCGAATCCCTTGCCATCAGCTCCGG
>RHBP01000132.1 GCA_010030955.1 Synechococcaceae bacterium WBB_10_009
CAGCAGCGCCAGGAACACGGCGAAATTGGCCTGGGCGCCGCTGTGGGGCTGCACGTTGGCCCAGGCGGCACCAAACAACTGCTTGGCCCGCTCGATCGCCAGCTCCTCGATCGCATCCACGTGCTCGCAGCCGCCGTAGTAGCGCTTCGCGGGCAAGCCCTCGGCGTACTTGTTGGTGAGCACCGAGCCCTGGGCCTCCATCACAGCCCGTGACGCGAAATTCTCCGAGGCGATCAGTTCCAGGTGGGTCTGCTGGCGCTGCAGCTCCTGGCCGATCAGGGCAGCGATGGCGGGGTCGCCCGCAGCCAAGGGGGCATTGACGGCTGCAGCGGTGGGACTCCGCCATGGCAGATCACGAAGGCACGTTGGCGCTGATCGTAAGAAACCGCAGCGGCTCCGGCAGGGCCTGCGATCCAGCCAACAAAAAACCGCCCCGTGGGACGGCTTGAGTCAGGCGCGCCTGGAGAGATTCGAACTCCCGACCCTCTGATCCGTAGTCAGATGCTCTAATCCGCTGAGCTACAAGCGCCTGGGCCTGTCTCAGTATTTTCCTCACACCGAGGGCCCATCCGTCAACCGGCACCACCCTCCCCTGGCCTCCCCCTGCCCCCATGCCGATCCGCTGGTACGGCCCCGCCGACCCTGAAGACCCCACCTACCGCCACTTCGCCCGGATCGTGAATCTGGTGCTGCACGCCATGGCCTTCGCCGCGGTGAACAGTGGCCTGTGGTTTGTGGAAAACCTGCGCCACCCCTGGCCCCACCTCGCCTGGCTGACGGAAGCCTGGGGGCTGCTGCTGCTGGTCCAGCTGGTGAGCGTGGTCGTGCGGCGGCCGCCGGCGTCATCCTGAGGACAGCCCCCGGCACCGGCATGCCCCTCTCCGCCAGCGCAATCCGTGATCTGCAGGAGCAGATCGCCGATCGCATCTACATCCAAATCGCCGGTTGGCACCTCTACCTGGGGGATGCGGGCCTGGCGGAGGCCCTGGCGATCGAATGCGCCGCCCGGCTCGACCAGGGGGCCGGGGTGTGCGCGCGCCAGGCCCTGGAGGCGGTGCAGGTGCCCATCGGCGGCGGCGGCAGCCGGCTGCCGCTGGCGCGGCTGGTGCCCGCCGGCCAACTGCAAGACCTGGAGGACCTCCTGGCCAGTCACAGCTAGGGTTGTGGCTGACGCCACCGCCCCGTGCTGGTCATCGAGGTCACCAACGCCCGCGAGGTGGTGCGCCAGCGCATCGGCCGCCTCGGCAGCCGGTTGATCGGCAAGGTGGTCGATGCCGAAGCCCAGGTGGAGAAGGCGTTGATGCAGGAGATGGAAACCGCCTTCCGCGATTTCGGCATCGAGGCCCGCATCTACTCGGTGGATGGCCCGGCCATGGTGGGCCGCAGCCATCTCGAACTGCCGATTCAGGTGCGCGAAGAGCGCGTGGTGGAGCGCTGAAGCCGGCGCCCTAACGGGCAAACGGCAAGCGCGCCTTGAGCTGCCCCCGCAGCTGGCGCAGCAGCTGATCCATTTCGGGCACCCGCGCCACGCCCGCCGCCAGCCCGTACACCAGCAGCGCGGCGCCGCCCGCCAGGCTGCACTCCAGCAGCTGCCCCCCCAGGCCGGAGGGCCAGGCGATGGCCTGGGACAGGCCCCAGGCCACCAGGCCCGAGGCCACGGCCGCCCCGAGCAGCAGCAGCGAGTCGCGCCCCCACACCCGCAGGGGCAGCCCCCCCAAGCGCCCCTGCAGGGCCAGCAGCAGCCCCAGGCAGGTGATCAGGTTCACCGCCACCGTGGCCAGCACCAGCCCGGCCGCACCGCAATTCAAAGCCGGCAGCACCAACGCGCCGCCGGGGATCGGTCCACCCACAAACAGCCAGCAGAACAAGGCATTGAGCCCGATACCCCCCAGCGACCAGCGAAACGGGGTAACGCCATCACCCAGGGCATAAAACACCCGCACCAGCACATCACGGGCCAGGTAGGCGGGCATGCCCAGGCCGTAGGCCATCAGCAACTGCCCCACCAGATCAGCCGCGGCCGCGTTGAAGGCACCGCGCTCGTAGATCAGGGCCACGATCGGCACCGCCAGCCCCACCATCAGCGCCCCCAGGGGCAGCATCGAGGCGTTGGAGAGCATCAGGCCCTGGCGGATGCGGGCGATCAATTCCGGGCGATCCTGCGGGGCCGTGAGCCGCGCATACACCGGCAGCAGCGGCACCAGCAGGGCGTTGGAGAGCAGCCCCAGGGGGGTCTGCACCAGCAGGTTGGCGTAGCCCAGCCCCGCCGCCGCCGCTGGCATGCCGGAGGCAAAAAACAGCGACACGAACACGTTGATCTGCAACATGCCCGAGGAGAGGGTGGCCGGGCCCATCACCTTGAGCACCTCGCGCACGCCGGGGTCCTTCCAATCCCACACCAGCTGCAGCTTGTTGAGGCCCTCGCGGCTCAGGGCCGGCAGCTGAATCAGCCACTGCAGCACCGCCCCGATGGTGGTGCTGGCCGCCAACACGATGCCCCCGATCACCGCCGTGCTGGGGGAGAGGATCGCCGGCCCCAGCTGCCACCACAGCAGCGCAATGCCGCCGATCACGGCCACGCTGGAGAGCAGCGGGCTCACCGAGGGCAACCAGAACACATCCGCCGCGTTCAGGGCCCCGAAGCCCAAGCCGATCAGGCCGGCGAACAGGGCCATCGGTGCCATCCAGCGCAGCTGCAGCACGGCGATGTCGTGGCGGGTGGCATCGAGCCCCGGGCCCAGCAGCGTGATCAGCGGATCGGCCAGCAGCACCAACACCACCGTCACCACCAGCAGACCCGCCCCCACCAGCGTGTTGATCGCCGCCAGCACATGGGCACCCTCCTGGCGGGGCCGGCGCGCCAGCACGCTCACCATGGCGCTGTGGAAGGGGCCGTTGATCCCCCCCAGCAGGATCAACAGAAAGCCCGGCAACACATAGGCGTAGTTGTAGGCGTCGTAGGCGGCGCCCACGCCGAAGGCGGCGGCGATCACCTGCTGGCGCACCAGGCCGGCCACTTTGCTCAGGGCGGTGGCCACCGCCACGATCAGGGCGATGCGCCGCAGCGAACGGCTGGTGTCACTCACAGGTGGTTGGCCCCGTTTGGGCGATTCTTGCCTGCAACCGCCCCGTGCGCATGCCGCCAGCCGCCCCCACCCCGCCCCAGCGCGTGCTGCCGCTTGAGCCCCTGCAGGAGGGGGTGCTGCTGAAGCGCTACAAGCGCTTTCTGGCGGATGTGCAGCTCGACAGCGGTGAGCTGGTGACGGCCCACTGCGCCAACACCGGCCCGATGACCGGCGTGCTGCAGGTGGGCGGCCGCGTGCGGCTGCGCCATGCCCCCTCCCCCACCCGCAAGCTGGCCTGGAGCTGGGAGCAGGCCGAGGTGAGCGGCGCCGATGGCCAGCCGGTGTGGGTGGGCATCAACACGGCCCTGCCCAACCGGCTGGTGCGGGCCACGGTGGAGGCCGGCTGCCTGGAGCCCTGGCTGGGGCCGATTGGCGCCATCAAGGCCGAAGTGGCCTATGGCCCCAACCGCCGCAGCCGCATCGATCTGCTGCTGAGCCCCGCCGAAGGCGCCGCCGACCCGCGGCCGATCTACGTGGAGGTGAAAAACACCACCTGGTGCAACGGCGATCTGGCCCTGTTTCCCGACACCGTCACCGAACGGGGGCAGAAGCACCTGCAGGAATTGATGGGGGTGCTGCCCGAAGCCCGGGCGGTGCTGGTGCCCTGCCTCAGCCGCGGCGACCTGCAGCGCTTCGCGCCGGGCGATGCCGCCGATCCCCGCTACGGGGAGCTGTTCCGCCAGGCCCTGGCGGCCGGCGTGGAGGTGCTGCCCTGCCGCTATGGCTTCGGCGCCGAAGGCAT
Organism: Synechococcaceae bacterium WBB_10_009; assembly: GCA_010030955.1. Classification (GTDB taxonomy): domain Bacteria; phylum Cyanobacteriota; class Cyanobacteriia; order PCC-6307; family Cyanobiaceae; genus Vulcanococcus. The sequence continues at coordinate 3,868 of RHBP01000132.1, forward strand.
CGACTGGCTGGGGGTGGCGCCGGTGCAGGCCCACGGCGACGCCCCATAGAGTTGGGCTCCCCCGTGCCGCCGCCGTGGATACCCGCGCGTTCAAGCGATCGCTGCACCACTCCGATCGCTACAACCGCCGCGGCTTCGGCCTGGGCGAGGAGGTGGCCGGCAGCCTGGAGCAGGCCTACCAGAGCAACCTGATCGCCAGCCTGCGGGAGAACGGCCATCAGCTGCAGCACGGCCGGCTGAGCGTGAAATTGGCGGAGGCCTTCGGCTTCTGTTGGGGTGTGGAGCGGGCCGTGGCCATGGCCTACGAAACCCGCCGCCACTACCCCACCGAGCGGATCTGGATCACCAACGAGATCATCCACAACCCCTCGGTGAACGACCACCTGCGCGAGATGAACGTGCTGTTCATCCCGGTGGACGGCGGCGTGAAGGATTTCTCCGGCGTGGCCAATGGCGATGTGGTGATCCTGCCGGCGTTCGGCGCCACCGTGCAGGAGATGCAGCTGCTCAACGAGCGCGGCTGCCACATCGTGGACACCACCTGCCCCTGGGTGTCCAAGGTGTGGAACACCGTGGAGAAGCACAAGAAGCACGCCTTCACCTCGATCATTCACGGCAAGGTGAAGCACGAGGAAACGCTGGCCACCAGCTCCTTCGCCGGCACCTACCTGGTGGTGCTGGACATGGCCGAAGCCCAGCTGGTGTGCGACTACATCCTCGGCAAGGGCGAGCGCGAGGCGTTCATGGCGCGCTTTGCCAAGGCCTGCTCGCCGGGCTTCGATCCCGACTGCGACCTGCTGCGGCTGGGGGTGGCCAACCAAACCACCATGCTCAAGAGCGAAACCGAAGAGATCGGGCGGCTGTTTGAACGCACCATGCTGCAGCGCTTCGGTCCCACCGAACTCAACGACCACTTCCTGGCCTTCAACACCATCTGCGACGCCACCCAGGAGCG
>RHBP01000133.1 GCA_010030955.1 Synechococcaceae bacterium WBB_10_009
GACGCCGCCACCCCGGTGGTGAGTGCCTTCTACGACCGTTTTCCCTACCCCGGAGACCCCCTCCAGGACGGCCCGCCACCCGGGTACAACTGGCGTTGGTGCGTGGATGCGGCCTACGCCGCCTGCACCGGAGCCCTGCCCCCGGCGGGGCACCCCCTGCGCATCCTGGATGCCGGCTGCGGCACCGGGGTGAGCACCGACTACCTCGCGCACCTCAACCCCGGGGCCGAGATCCTGGCGGTGGACATCTCCCCCGGCACCTTGGAGGTGGCCCGCGAGCGTCTGCGCCGTTCCGGCGGCGGGGCCCAGGCCCGGGTGCGCATCGAGAACCGCAGCCTGCTGGAGCTGCAGGGGGAAGGCCCCTTCGACTACATCAATTCGGTGGGGGTGTTGCACCACCTGCGGGAGCCGGAGGCGGGCCTGCGGGCCCTGGCGGCCCTGCTCAAACCCGGTGCGCTGCTGCACCTGTTTCTGTATGCCGATGGGGGGCGCTGGGAGATCCACCGCACCCAACGGGCCCTCACCGCCCTGGCGGTGGGCACGGGGGAGCCTGGGCTGCGGCTCGCGCGTCAGCTGCTGGCGGAGCTGCCGGAGCACAACCGTCTGCGGCGGCACCACGAGCAGCGCTGGGCCCTCGACTGCGCCGCGGACGCCAACTTCGCGGACATGTACCTGCACCCCCAGGAGACCAGCTACAACCTCGAACGGTTGATGGCCTTCGTGGCCAGTGCCGATCTGCAGTTCGCCGGCTTCTCCAACCCCCAGGTGTGGGATCCGGCCCGGCTGCTGCAGGGGGAACTGCTGGAGCGGGCGCAGGCCCTGCCGCCGCTGCAGCGTTGGCAGCTGGTGGAGGACCTCGACCCCGACATCAGCCACTTTGAGTTTTTCCTGGCCAGGGCTCCCCTGACGCAGCACCGTTGGGATGACGACCGCGCCCTGCTGGCGGCCAGCGGTGTGCGCAACCGCTGCCTGTGGGGCTGGCCCGGCCAGGCCCTGCTCGATTCGGACATGGCCCCCCTGGACCTCTCCAGCGAGGGCCTGGCCCTGATGCAGGCCCTGGAGCAGGCCCCCTGCGGCACCGCCCTGGGGGCCTTGCCCCTGGGGTGGCCGGAGGGGCAGATGGCCCTGGTGGCGAGGCAACTGCTGGACCAGCGGGTGCTGCTGCTCGAGCCCCGGCAGGGCTCGGCTGCGTGATAAATTCCACGCGCCTTTTCAGTGCGTCGGCGCCTTTGCTGGCTACCCCTCCGCTCCAGCCCCCCGCTCCATCGTCTCCGGAGGATGCAGTGGCGGCTGAGCTGGGGGATCCCACCGGTGACTGTGCTTCCGATCGCCTGGAATCCCCGTCGTCTGCGGTCGCTTCTGCGGCCGCCGGGCCGGGCGTCGATCCCTGTGTCGACGACCGTGTTGACGACTACGCGCAGCTCCAGCGGCGCCTCCTTCTCGCCACCCTGAGCACCGCCGTCCTGGCGGCCCTGTTCACGGCTGTGGTGTTCGACGTCCACACCGCTGGCTCCGTGCTGGTGGGTTCCCTCTCCGGGGTGGTCTATTTGCGGCTTCTGGGCCGCAGCGTCGCCCGTCTCGGGCCCGACGCCAAGAAGGTTGGAAAGCTGCAGTTGCTCGTGCCCGTTGTGTTGGTGCTGTCGGCATCCCGTCTGCCCCAGCTGGAGCTGTTGCCGGCCCTGCTCGGTTTCCTGCTCTACAAACCGGCCCTGATTCTTCAGGTCGCGCTCGATCTCCGAGCCGGCCGTCCCTGAACCGTCGCCTGCGCGACCCCGACCGTTCGACCCGATGGGTTTTCTGCCGTTCTCCCTTCCCCTTGCCGAACTGGAGGTGGGCCAACACCTCTACTGGCAGCTGGGGAATCTCAAGATTCACGGCCAGGTCTTCATCAGCTCCTGGGTGGTGCTGGGCGCCCTGCTGGCCCTCGTGGTGGTGGGCACCCGCAAGATGGAGCGCGACCCCCGCGGGGTGCAGAACCTCCTGGAGTTTCTCTGGGACTACATCCGCGACATGGCCCGCGAGCAGATCGGCGAGAAGGCATATCGCGACTGGCTCCCCTTCATCGGCACCCTGTTCCTGTTCATCTTCGTGAGCAACTGGGGCGGTGCCCTGGTGCCCTGGAAGCTGATCCACCTGCCCAGCGGTGAGCTGGGGGCCCCCACGGCCGACATCAACACCACGGTGGCCCTCGCCCTGTTGGTGTCGTTGGCGTACTTCTATGCCGGCCTGAGCCGCAAGGGCTTCCGGTACTTCGAGTACTACGTGGAGCCCACGCCGATCATGCTCCCGTTCAAGATCGTCGAGGACTTCACCAAGCCCCTCTCGCTCTCCTTCCGTCTGTTTGGAAACATCCTGGCGGACGAGCTGGTGGTGGCCGTGCTGGCCTTCCTGGTGCCCCTGGTGGTGCCCCTGCCGGCGATGTTCCTTGGCCTGTTCACCAGTGCCATCCAGGCTCTGATTTTCGCCACCCTCGCCGCCTACTACATCGGTGAGGCCGTGCACGAGGAGCACCACTAGGTCGCCCTCTCCCCACGCCGGATCGACCCCCTCGGTCTGGCAAACTCTCTGCGCGCAGGTCCGGTTTGATCCGGGCCCATCTCGGTTATCCCCGAGGTGTCCCAGGCGCAGGGATAACGTCCCGGTTCCCCGTCCGCGCTCTCCCAGCGCCCCACACTTTCGTTCCACCATGGATTCCATCACCTCCGCCGCGTCCGTTGTCGCCGCTGGTCTGGCTGTCGGCCTCGGCGCCATCGGCCCCGGTATCGGTCAGGGCACCGCTGCCGGCGGCGCTGTTGAGGGCATCGCCCGCCAGCCCGAAGCTGAAGGCAAGATCCGCGGCACCCTGCTGCTGTCGCTGGCCTTCATGGAAGCTCTCACCATCTACGGCCTCGTGGTCGCCCTGGTGCTGCTGTTCGCCAACCCCTTCGCTGGCTGATCAGGCCCCGCGACGGGTTTGAGCCGGTTCCGGCGTTGCTGATCCCTCCGGGATCTCACGCCGGAGCCCCTTCAGCCCGCATTTCAGCTCCAGCTTCAACCGCCCGCGCCCCCGCCCCATGACCAGCTGGTTCCTGCTTGGTGCAACGGAGGGAGGTCTGTTTGACCTCGATGCCACCCTGCCGCTGATGGCGGTGCAGGTGGTGCTCCTCACCTTCATCCTCAATGCCCTGTTCTTCAGCCCCGTGGGTCGGGTTGTTGAGGAACGGGAGGGCTATGTCACCACCAGCCGCGCCGAGGCCAAGCAAAAGCTGGCCCAGGCGGAACGCCTCGAGGCCGACCTCAAGGAGCAGCTCAAGGACGCCCGTCTGGCGGCCCAGAAGCTGATCCAGGAAGCTGAGCAGGAGTCCGACAAGCTGTACCGCGATGCCCTGGCGGCCGCCACGGCCGATGCCAACGCTTCCCGTGAGCAGGCCCGTCGCGAGATCGATGGTCAGCGCGAGGCGGCCATGGCCCAGCTCCAGAGCGACGCCGACAAGCTCGGTGATCTGATCGTCAACCGTCTGCTGGCCGCCAAATGAGCCTCCCCACCCTTTTCGCCAACCACGGCGGTTTTGGTCTGAACCTCAACCTGTTCGAGACCAACATCGTCAACCTGGCGATTGTGATTTTTGGCCTTTACAAGTTCCTCCCCAACTTCCTGGGGGGGATCCTGGAGCGTCGGCGCGCCATCATCCTGGCCGACCTGCAGGACGCTGAAGAGCGTCTGGCCGCCGCCACCACCGCCCTGGCCCAGGCCCAGCAGGACCTGGCCGCGGCCCAGCAGAAAGCTGAGCAGATCCGCACCGACGGCAAGGCCCGTGCTGAGGCCATCCGCCAGGAGAGCGAGAAGCGCACCATTGAAGAGATGGTCCGCGTCAAGCAGGGTGCCGCCGCCGACCTCGATGCCGAGGCGGCCCGCGTGAGCAACCAGCTGCGCCGCGAGGCGGCCCGTCTCGCCATCGAGAAGGCCCTGGCCAGCCTCCCCGGCAAGCTCAGTGCCGATGCCCAGGCTGCGCTGGTGAACCAGTCCATCCAATCCCTGGGGAAAGCCTGATGCCGCTGCTCAACACCATCACCAGCCCCTACGCCGAAGCCTTCCTGCAGGTGGCTGATGCCCGTAAGGAAGTCGATCAGGTGGTCGATCAGGCCAAGGCCGTTCTGGACCTCTGGCAGGCCAGCCCCGAGCTGCGATCGGCCATGGCGTCCCCCGTGCTTGAGGTGGAGGCGAAGAAGGCGGCCCTGGAGAAGCTGTTCTCCGGCCAACTCACCCCCTCCTTCCTCAACCTGCTGAAGCTGCTGGCTGACCGCCAGCGCATCGGCATCCTCGATGCGGTGCTTGAGCGCACGCTTGAGCTGCACCGCGAGCAGCGCAACATCGCGCTCGCCACCGTGACCTCGGCCACCGCCCTCACCGAAGAGCAACAGGCCGAGCTCACCAAGAAGGTTCAGGCCGTGGCCGGGACCGACAAGCTGGAGATCAACCTCAAGGTGGATTCCGATCTGATCGGCGGTTTCGTCGTCAAGGTCGGCTCCAAGGTGATCGACGCCAGCCTCGCGGGTCAGGTGCGTCGCCTCGGACTGGCGCTGGCCAAGGTGAGCTAGCTCCCCACCCGTACCCCCTTCTCACCTCCGTCCTCAACTCCAACGCCTCCCATGGTTTCCATCCGCCCCGACGAGATCAGCGCGATCCTCAAGCAGCAGATCGCTGATTACGACAAGTCGGTCTCCGTCAGCAACGTCGGCACCGTGCTCCAGATCGGCGACGGCATTGCCCGCGTCTATGGCCTCGAGCAG
>RHBP01000134.1 GCA_010030955.1 Synechococcaceae bacterium WBB_10_009
TCCGTGGGTTCGAATCCCACCCTCTCCGCTTTGAGCACGTTTCAAGACGTCGCCCGCTGCCCCACGTTCCCCGTGGTTCAGCGGGGTTTGCTGCTTCCAACGCCCTGATTGGAGCTCAGGTCCGCTTTGCCCAGATCCGCTCCAGTGACCGCCTGAACTCGCCTTCGCTCAGTGGTCTTGCCAGGTCACGCTTTCGCAGGGTGCTGCTGATCCACCAGATCTGAAGCCCGCCAAAGGCCAGGGCGAACAGCCCCAGTTGCAGGTATCCCGAGTTCAGGTGGTCCATCCCGATCCCAGTTGCGCAAAACGCGTGAATGACGTGGCTCAATGAACGGGGTCAAGGAACGGCGCACCTGGAGTGCTCGCATAAAAGATCACCAGGCGCAGCGGTTCGGTGCGGCTGTGGTTGAACAGCGTGGCCTTGACGTTTGGTGGCTCAACGAATGCTTGGCCCGCCTTCACGATCACTGGAGCCGATCCCTCCATCTCCTTCCTGAACGTGCCCTCCACGACGAAGTACGTCACGGGGAACCGATGCGTGTGAAGGATGGTCTTCTCGCCAGGCTTGAACGTTGCCGTGATCACGCGCACCTCCTGGCTTTTGCCCATGGGCATGCCAGGGACAACCTGTTGCAAGATCGTTTTACGGATTGGCGCGGTTTGCGCTACAGCCATGCTTGGCAGCCCCACCAACAACAGGGCTGCCACGAAACCTGCCCGCGCCGAGATGCCCATGAATCGTTGCCTCCGGTGTTGTCAGCTATGGAACAGCAGCACCAGGCCGCGGTTGATCTGGTGGAATTCCCGCTCCTCGCGGCTCAGGTCCAGCCCCACTTCAAGCCCCTCCTGCAGGGCGTTGTCGTAGGGCGGTGGCGTCGGCGGGGTGCCATCGGGGGTGCCATCGGTCCACAGGGCGGCGATGCCCACGGGGGTGGCATGCCAGCTGAACCGGGCGGTCTGCCCGATGGCCGGCTCGGCCAGGGAGTCTTCGAGGAGCTCGCGGATCGCCATGGCTGGGGAGCACTCGGGCCAGCTTCGGGATCCAGAGCCGCGGGCGCAAACGTCTGAGAGCTTTTGTGATCTGCTCAGGGGCCGCCAACGGGGGCCGCCGTTACCCTGAGCCCGATGGCACAGCTTCCCGCCCCTGCGGCCCTGGTGCACGAGTGGTTCACCCCCCGGTCGGTGGGGGGCTCCGAGCTGGTGGTGCGGGAGCTGGATCCGCTGCTCGGCCAGCCCCCTCTCTTTTCGTTGGTGGATGGCGAAAGCCGCCGCCGCGGCAGCTGGCTCGAGGGCCGCACCATCCACACCTCGTTCGTGCAGGGCCTGCCCTGGGGGGTGAGCCACGTGCAGCAATACCTGCCGCTGCTGCCCCTGGCGATCGAGCAGTTGGACCTGTCCGGTTATCCGTTGGTGCTCAGCAGCAGCCACCTGGTGGCCAAGGGGGTGCTCACCAGCCCCGACCAGTGCCACATCAGCTATGTGCACACCCCCGTGCGCTACGCCTGGGATCAGATGCACGCCTACCTGCGCCAGTCGGCCCTGGCGCGGCGCGGCCTGGGGCCGTTGATCCGCTGGCAGCTGCACCGGCTGCGGCAGTGGGATGTGCTCAGCGCCCAGCGCCCCGATGCCCTGATCGCCAACTCCCGCTTCACCGCCGCCCGCATCCAGCGCTACTGGGGCCGTGATGCCGCGGTGGTGCACCCGCCGGTGGCGGTGGAGCGCTTCCGCTGGGACCAACCGCGCGACGACGTCTACCTGTGCCTGTGCCGCCTGGTGCCCTACAAGCGGGTGGATCTGGTGGTGGAGGCGTTCAACCGCACCGGGCTGCCTCTGGTGGTGATCGGCGATGGCCCGGAGCGGGCCCGGCTGCAGGCCCTGGCGGGCCCCAACGTGACCCTGCTGGGACGCCTTGACCAGGCGGAGGTGACCAGCTGGCTGGGCCGCTGCCGCGCCTACGTGTATGCGGGCCTCGAGGATTTCGGCATCGCCCCGCTGGAGGCCATGGCCGCCGGTGCTCCGGTGATCGGCCTGGGCCAGGGGGGCCTGCTCGACACCGTGCGCTGCCTGGTGCGCGGCGACAGCCAGCCCACCGGGGTGTTGTTTCCGCAGCAGAGCGTGGCGGCGCTGGTGGCGGCGCTGGAGCAGTTCGAAGCCCAACGGCTCTGGCAACAGCTGCCGGCGGAGTCGCTGCGGCAGTGGGCCGAGCAGTTCAGCCCGGATCGCTTCCGCCAGCGGATGGCCGCGGCGATCGAGCGGGCCTGGGGGGAGCACCGGCGGCAGCTGGACCAGCGCAGCGCTGCCCTGTCTGTGCCTCTGGCCTGAGTGACCGCCGCCGCCGCGGCAGCGCCGGGGCGCACTTCTTTAATGGGCGCACCTTGACTGCATCGCTGCGCCGATTTGTCCGCCGTTGTCTCGATCCCCGCTGAACGCACCGCCAGCACCCTGCTGGCGGGCCAATCCAAGCGCGGGCGGTTGATCAAACGCAGCGGCGACATCGGCTTTTCGCTGCTGGTGCTCGCCCTGGGATCGCCGCTGCTGCTGCTGCTGGCGCTGTTGGTGAAGGTCAGCTCCAAGGGGTCGGTGTTTTATTGCCAGCGGCGCATCGGCCGCGGCTACCGGGGCTTTGGGTGCCTCAAATTCCGCACCATGCGCAAGGACGCCGACCGGGTGCTGGCCCAGGTGCTCGCCTCCGATCCGGAGCTGCGGGCTGAGTTTGAGCGCGATTTCAAGCTCAAGAACGATCCGCGCATCACGCCGATCGGCAAGTTTCTGCGCCGCTCCAGCCTCGATGAACTGCCCCAGTTCATCAACGTGCTCAAGGGGGAGATGAGCGTGGTGGGGCCCCGGCCGATCGTTTGGGATGAGCTGGAGCGCTACGGCCGCACCATGGATCAGGTGCTGTCGGTGCGGCCGGGGCTCACGGGCCTGTGGCAGGTGTCGGGCCGCAACAACCTCCCCTACGAAACCCGGGTGAAGCTCGACCTCTTCTATGCCCGCAACCGCAGCTTCTGGCTGGATCTCGGCATCATCCTGCGCACCATCGGAGTGGTGCTGCTGCCGATGGACCGCGGCGCCTACTGAGCGCCCACCGCCAGGGCGGCGATCGGCAGCAACCACAGCAGCTCCAGGCGGCCGGTGAGCACCAGCATCCGCTCCACACGGGCGGCGCTGGGCAGCGGCTGGCCCGCCGCCAGCAGGGGTTTGGCCTTGAGCTGATCGCCGTAGCGGTTGAGCCCCCCCAGCTGCACGCCGGTGCAATGGGCGTAGGCGGCCTGGGAGAGGCCGGCGTTGGGGGAAGGGTCCGGGGCGCCATCGCGGCGGGCCAGGCGCCACAGCCGCCAGCCGCTGCGCAGCCCATGGCCGGCCACCAGGGGCAGGCTGAGGGCCACCAGCCGGCAGGGGAGCCACACCAGCAGGTCGTCGAGCCGGGCGCCGGCGGTGCCCAGCCAGCGCAGCCGGCCGCTGCGGTAGCCCAGCATCGAATCGAGGGTGCTGGCCGCCTTGAAGCCCCAGGCCAGGGCCAGGGGGCCTGGGCCCTGCAGGCCGCTGGCGCTCCACACCAGGGCCCCGGCCGCCATCCAGAACAGGGGGGCAAACAGCCCATCCACGGCGTTCTCACTGGCGGTTTCCGCCGCCGCCCGCAGGATCTCCCCGGGCTCCAGCTCGGCGGTGTCGCGGCCCACGATCCAGCCCAGGGCCCGGCGGGCGCCCCCCAGATCCGTGGGCCATGGCGCCAGCACCGCGCGCACCGCCTGCTCGAGGCTGCGGCCCGCCAGGGCGCTGGCCAGGGCGATCAGCAGCAGCGGTGTGGTGGCCGGCTGGGCCACCGCCAGCCGCTCCAGCCCCCAGCCCGCCAGGCCGCTGCCGCCCACCAGCAGCAGCGTGATCAGCAGCCCCGCCAGCCGCAGGGCCCCGGGGCGATCACCGGCCCAGGCTTCCGCCAGCCGCCGCAGGCGGCTGATCCACCAGCCCATCACCACCACCGGGTGCGGGCACCAGCGGGGATCGCCGATCAGCCGGTCGAGGCCGGCGGCGGCGATCACCAGCAGCCAGGGGTTCAGGCCGCCTTCAGCCAGGAGAACATCGAGCGCAGGCCCTTGCCCACCTGCTCAATCGGGTGCTGGGCGTCGCGGTTGCGGATCTTCTGCATCTCCGGCTTGCCGGCGTCGCACTCGGCCACGAAGTTGCGGGCGAAGGTGCCGTCCTGGATGTCGGCCAGGATGCGCTTCATCTCCGCCTTGGTGTCGGCGGTGATCAGGCGCGGGCCGCTCACGTAGTCGCCGTATTCGGCGGTGTTGGAGATCGAATCGCGCATGGCGGTGAGGCCGCCCTTCACCATCAGATCCACGATCAGCTTCACCTCGTGCAGGCACTCGAAGTAGGCCAGCTCGGGCTGATAACCCGCTTCCACCAGCGTCTCGAAGCCCGCCTTCACCAGCTCGGAAAGGCCGCCGCAGAGCACCGCCTGCTCACCGAAGAGGTCGGTTTCGGTTTCTTCCTTGAAGTTGGTCTCCAGGATGCCGGCGCGGGTGCCGCCGATGCCCTTGGCGTAGGCCATGGCCAGGCCGCGGGCCTGGCCGGAGGCGTCCTGGTGGATGGCAAACAGGGCGGGCACGCCCATGCCGTTCTGGTATTCCCAGCGCACGGTGTGGCCAGGGCCCTTCGGGGCGATCATCACCACGTCCACATCGGCGGGGGGCTGGATCAGCTCGAAGCGGATGTT
>RHBP01000135.1 GCA_010030955.1 Synechococcaceae bacterium WBB_10_009
GCAGCAGGGCCGCGGAGGGCGGCGCCGGCCGCCAGCCCGCCTGGCCCAGGCCATCGCACTCCGCCAGCGCCAGGCCCACGGCGCAGGCCAAAGCCGCGGGCAGCCCGGGCAGGCGGGCCTCCAGTTCGCGGCGCCGCAGGCCGGTGGGCAGCTGCATCAGGGCTGCCGCCAGGGGCTGCTCCTGGCCGGGCCAGGCCACCGCCTCACCCCAGCCGAGGCTGCCGTCGGCGGCCTCCAGCCGCAGCAGCCATCCGCTGCGCTGGCTCCAGGCCCCCTGGCTGGTGACCAGGGCGCGGGGCAGGGCGAAGCCGTACGGGCGCCAATGCAACTGCAGGTGGCCCGGATCCGGCATCAGCCCAACCGGGCCCCCAGGGCCAGGCCCAGCGCCAACCCGAGGCCGTTGAGGGCCTGGAAGCGCAGGGCCAAAAACTTGCTGCCCGTGATCCGCTCGGGCCGGTGGTGGTGCTCCCGCAACAGCCGGATCAGGCGCTGGGCCGGCGGCAGCCCCGCCGCCCCCAGCAGGGCCGTGAGCGGCCAATGCCCCGCCAGCACCGGCGCCCACTCAAACGCCAACGCCCCAGCCACAAACCAGGGCACCAGGGCCGCGGCGCGGGCCGTGCCCAGCCGCACCACCGGCGAGCGCTTGCCGTGGGCGGCGTCCTCCTCCACCTGATGGAAGTGGGAGCAGAACAGCACCAGGGTGGTGGCGAGGGCCGGCCCGCCCCCCAGCTCCACCGCCGCCCGCCAGGGCACCGCTGCGGCGCCATCGGCGGGTGCCAAGGCCAGCAGGCCGGCCGCGGTGGCCAGGGGGCCAAAGGCGAGCCAGCACAGGGGCTCCCCCAGGCCGCGGTAGCCCAGGCGCAGCGGTGGCCCCTGGTAGGCGTAGCCGATGCCGCAGCAGGCGAGCACCAGGGCCAGCACCGCACCGCTGCTGCGCAGGGCCACCAGGGCCATCAACGCCAACCCCAGGGCCAGGGCGCCATTGGCCAGCCAGGCCACCCGGTCGCGCCGGCCAGTGAGGTTCACCACGGAATGGGGTTTGCCCTGGGCATCCACCCCCGTGTCGGCGTCAAACACGTCGTTGGCCAGGTTTTCCCAGGCCAGCAGCAACACCGCCGCCACCAAAAACAACAGCAGCTGATCCAGCCGCACCGGCTCCCCCTGGCCCCAGCGCCAGCCGGCCGCCAACAGCACCGGCATCACCGCCACGGCGTACATCGGCCATTTGATCGCCGCCTTCCACAGGCGGCGGCGGGCGGCCCCATCGGCATGAAGGCTTGCGACGACCTGGGGCTCGGACACGGGCGGAGCCATCGGGCGGCAAGGCGGCACCCATACATTTGAGCAGCCGCTTCAGCCCGCTTCGGGTGCAGGCCCCCTTCAGCGTCACAACCAGCTTCAGCGATCTGCTGGCGGCGGCGGGCGAGGGCGCCCGCCAGCTGGAGGGCGATGGGGTGCTGAGCCTGGCGCTGCCCTTGGCGGGCCGCGACCCCCTGGCCCTGCTAAGCCAGCTGGACCAGGGGGAGCGCTTCCGCTTCCTATGGGACAGCGCCCCCGGCCTCTGCCTGGCGGCCAGCGGACGCTGCAACAGCCTGGAGCTGAGTGGCCCGCGCCGCTTCGAGCTGGCCCAACGCTTCAGCGCCATCAGCCTGGGGCGACTGGCGGCTCCGCAGGCCTGCCCGCCGCTGGCCCGGCCGCGGGTGCTGCTGGCCTTCTCGTTTTTTGACAGCCCCCTCCAAGAGGGGGAGGGTGTGCCCGGGGTGCAGGCGGTGCTGCCCCGCTGGCAGCTGAGCCGCCAGGGGCGCCACTGCTGGCTGCGGCTGCAGCGCACCCTGGGGGGTGATGTGAGCGCCCGCAGCCTGGCGGAGGAGCTGTGGGAGCAGGCGGCACGGCTGGCCCAGCTGCCCGCCGACCCCAACGCCGGCCAGGGTGACGCGCCGGGCCCGGCGATCCTGGAGGGCTCCAGCTGGCAAGGGGGCTACCGCTCCGTGGTGGAGCGGGGCCTGGAGCTGGTGGAGGGCGGCGAGCTGCGCAAGCTGGTGCTGGCGGTGCGCCAACAGCTGCTGCTGGCCCATCCGCTCGATCCCCTGCAACTGCTGGCCCAGCTGCGCCAACGGCAACCGGGGAGTTGCCGCTTCCTCTGGCAGCGGGCTGACGGGCCGGCCCTGCTGGGGGCCTCACCGGAGCGGTTGCTCACGGTGCGCCAGGGGCAGCTGCGCAGTGATGCCCTGGCGGGCACCGCACCGGTGGGGGCCCAAGCCCCGCCGCTGCTGCAGTCGGACAAGGACCGCCGCGAACATGAGCTGGTGGTGGAGGCGATCACGGGGGTGCTTCAGGAGAGCGGCCTCAGCCCCCGCCGGCCGCGCCATCCCCGCCTGGCCCGCCACGGGCAACTGGTGCACCTGCACACCCCCATCACCGCGGCCCTGGGCGAGCAGCAACCGCTGGCCCTGGCGGCGGCCCTGCATCCCACCCCGGCGGTGGCGGGGCTGCCGTGCCGCGAAGCCATGGCCGCCCTGCGCAGCCTGGAGCCGTTTGAGCGGGGCTTCTACGCCGCCCCGATCGGCTGGATCGACAGCGAAGGCGACACCGAACTGCGGGTGGCGATCCGCAGCGGCAGCCTGCAGGGGCGCCGCCTGGAGCTCACCGCCGGCGCCGGCCTGGTGCGGGGTTCAGCGGTGGAACGCGAATTGGCGGAGGTGGCCCTCAAGCTGGGGGTGCTGCAGCAGCAACTCACCGGGCCGGGGTCTCAGGCCGCCAGCAGCCGCTCCATCAGCTGATCCGCCAGGGGGATGCCGCCCAACCGCTCCACCTCGCGGATGCCGGTGGGGCTGGTGACGTTGATCTCACTGAGGCGGCCATCGATCACATCGATGCCCACGAAAAACAGCCCTTCGGCCCGCAGGGCCGGCGCCAAGGCGGCGCAGATGGCCCGCTCCCGATCGCTGAGCTCGGTGGCTTCTGGCTGGCCGCCCACGGCGAGGTTGCTGCGAAATTCGCCGCCGCTGGGCACCCGGTTCACGGCCCCGAGGGGCTCCCCATCCACCAGCAGGATGCGCTTGTCGCCGCGGCTCACCCCCGGCAGGAACGCCTGCACCATCACCGGAAGGGTCTGCATGGCGGTCACCAGTTCGAGCAGGGCCCGCAGGCCGGGGGTGGCGGCGGAGGCGAACACAACCCCCTGGCCGGCCCGCCCCCCCAGGGGCTTGAGCACCACCTCGCCGTGCTCGGCGGCGAAGGCCGCCAGGGCCTCCACCTGGGTGGCCACCAGGGTGGGGGCCATCAGCTGGCTCCAGCGCAGGGCGCTGAGCTTTTCGTTCCAGGCCCGCAGCGAGGCGGGGCGGTTGAGCACCCGCACCCCCTGCCGCTCCGCCAGCTCCAGCAGGTGGGTGGCATAGAGGTAGGCCTCATCCACCGGCGGGTCCTTGCGCATCCACACCCGCGGGAAGCTGGCCAGGGGCATCCAGCGCGGTTCCGCCGCCTCAAACCAGGGCTCCGGCACGTCCCAGCCGCCGCCGGTGGGACGAATCTCCGCCAGGCGAATGGGCTGGGCCTGCACCTCCGCCGCAGCGCCACGCACCGCCAACTGGGCGGGCGTGCACACCCACACCTGCTGGCCGGCCCGCTGGGCCGCCTGCATCAGGGCCACGCTGGAATCCTTGGTGGGGCGCAGCTGGGCGATCGGATCGACGACGAACAGCTGCGGTTCGCGGCCCGCTTCAGGCAGGGTCAAGGTCAGCCCCCCAGCAGCGCATCCAACTGGCCGCTGCGCTCCAGGGCATGCAGGTCGTCACAGCCGCCCACGTGCTGGCCGTTGATGAACACCTGGGGCACGCTGCGGCGGCCACCGCTCTTGGCGGCCATGGCATCGCGGGCCGGTTCATCGCCGTCGATGGCGAACTCGGTGTAGGCCACTCCTTTGCGGTCCAGCAGTCCCTTGGCGCGAACGCAGAACGGGCAGGCCCGCCAGGTGTAGATCTCGACCGTCGCCGCCATGCCCGAACCGCAATCGGCGCGAATCCTAGAAAGGGCCCCATCGCCCGTTGAGTACGGTCGACCCAGCCAACCCCGTTCAGCCGCCGGTGCTCGACCTCACCGATTTCAAGCGCGACCTCTCCGAGCTCACTGACCGCCTGGGCAACGCCCAGGACTGTCTTTGACGTCCCTGCACTGAAAGCACGGCAACAGGATCTCGAGCAGCTGGCCTCCCAGCCCGACTTCTGGGATGACCAGAAACAGGCCCAGGCCAAGATGCGCCAGCTCGATGAGGTGAAGGCCCAACTCGAGCAACTGGCCCGCTGGCAGGGGGCCGTGGCCGACGCTGAGGCCACGGTGGAGATCTACGGCCTCGAGCCTGACGACGGCCTGCTGGCGGAATCGGACGCTGCCCTCAAGCAGCTGCGGGCCGATCTGGATCGCTGGGAGCTGGAGCGCCTGCTCAGCGGCCCCTACGACAAGGAGGGCGCGGTGATCTCGATCAACGCCGGCGCCGGCGGCACCGACGCCCAGGACTGGGCCCTGATGCTGATGCGCATGTACACGCGCTGGGCGGAGGACCACGGCATGAAGGTGACCGTGGACGAACTCAGCGAGGGGGAAGAGGCGGGCATCAAGAGCTGCACGATCGAAATCGAGGGCCGCTA
>RHBP01000136.1 GCA_010030955.1 Synechococcaceae bacterium WBB_10_009
CACCCGGGCAAGAAAACCATCTTCATGGGGATGGAGTTCGGCCAACGGGCCGAATGGAACGTCTGGGGCGACCTGCAGTGGGACCTGCTCCAGCACGCTCCGCACCAGGGGGTGCAGCGGTTGGTGGACGACCTCAACGCCTTCTACAAAGCGGAGCCGGCGCTCTGGCGCGACGATTTCGACCAGTACGGCTTCCAGTGGATCGATTGCAACGACAACCGCCACTCCGTAATCAGCTTCATGCGGCGCGAGAGCACCACCGGCCGCTGGCTGGTGGTGGTGGCCAACTTCACCCCCCAAAGCCACTCCCACTACCGCATCGGCGTGCCGGTGAGCGGCTTCTACACCGAGGTGTTCAACACCGATGCCGAGCGCTACGGCGGCAGCAACTTGGGCAACCTGGGGGGCAAATTCACCGACGAATGGGGCATCCACGGGTACGAGCACTCGCTCGACCTCTGCCTGCCGCCCCTGTCGGTGCTGGTGTTCCAGCGCGACGACAAGCGCAGCCAGGAGCCGCTGTGTGACGAAACCGCAGCCCCGGGCCTGCCCCTCGGGTAGGTTCGCGCTTCGTGTTTTCGTCGCCCATGTCCGCCAACGCCCCACTGCTGCTGCGCGCCGCCCGAGGTGAGCAGGTGGAGCGTCCGCCGGTGTGGATGATGCGCCAGGCCGGCCGCTACATGAAGGTGTACCGCGACCTGCGGGACCGGCACCCCGGCTTCCGGGAACGCTCCGAAAACCCCGATCTCTCCTACGAGATCTCGATGCAGCCCTTCCACGCCTTCAAGCCCGACGGCGTGATCCTGTTCTCCGACATCCTCACGCCGCTGCCCGGCATGGGGATCGATTTCGACATCGTGGAGAGCCAGGGGCCCCTGATCCAGGACCCCATCCGCACCATGGCCCAGGTGGAGGCGCTGCGCCCCCTGCAGCCGGCCGAATCGATGCCCTTCGTGGGCGAGGTGCTCACCCGACTGCGCCAGTCCGTGGGCAACGAAGCCGCCGTGCTGGGCTTCGTGGGGGCCCCCTGGACCCTGGCCGCCTACGTGGTGGAGGGCAAGAGCTCCAAGAACTACGCCGTGATCAAGGCGATGGCGTTCCAAGAGCCGCAGCTGCTGCACAAGCTGCTCGATCACTTCGCCACTTCGATCGCCGCCTACCTGCGCTACCAGATCGATTCCGGTGCCCAGGTGGTGCAGATGTTCGATTCCTGGGCCGGCCAACTCAGCCCCATGGATTACGACACCTTCGCCGCCCCATACCAGAAAAAGGTGGTGGACCTGGTGAAGCAGACCCACCCCGACACCCCCTTCATCCTCTACATCTCCGGCAGCGCCGGGGTGATCGAGCGCATGGCCCGCACCGGCGTGGACATCGTGTCGCTGGACTGGACCGTGGACATGGCCGAGGGTCTGGCGCGCCTGCCCGAGCACGTGGGCGTGCAGGGCAACGTGGACCCGGGCCTGCTGTTCGGCACCCCCGAGGCGATCCGCGCCCGCATCGACGACACCGTGCGCAAGGCCCGCGGCCGCAAGCACATCCTCAACCTGGGCCACGGCATCCTGCCCGGCACCCCGGAGGAGAACGGCGCCGCCTTCTTTGAGGCCGGCAAGTCGGTGATGGAGCGCATCGGAGCGGTGGCTTGAGCCCCGAGGCGATGCCCACGGCCAGCGGCCGGCAAGCCCGCATCCTGATCACCGGGGCCAGCGGCTGCGTGGGCCAGCACATCGCCGACCTGCTTTACCGCGAAACCGATGCCCAGCTGCTGCTGTGGCTGCGGGATCCCGAAAAGCTCACGGCCGTGCCCCGGCAGGATCCACGCATCACCCTGCTGGTGGGTGACCTGCGCGATGCGGAGCCCCACCGGGCCCAGATCGCCTCCGCCACGCGCATCATCCACACCGCCACCGCCTGGGGGGATCCGGAGCGGGCCCTGCAGGTGAACGTGGTGGCCGTGAAGGCCATGCTGGCCGCCACCAACCCGGCCGTGCTGGAGCAGGTGGTGTACTTCTCCACCGCCAGCATCCTCGACCGCCGGCTGCAGCTGCTGCCGGAGGCGATGGCCTACGGCACCGAATACATCCAGACCAAGGCCCAGTGCCTGCAGCAACTGGAGCAGCACCCCCTGGCGGAGCGCATCGTGGCGGTGTTCCCCACCCTGGTGTTCGGCGGCAAGGTCGACGGCAGCGGCCCCTTCCCCACCAGCTACCTCACCGCCGGCCTGCGGGAGGGGGCCCGCTGGCTGTGGCTGGCGACATGGTTGCGCACCGACGCCTCCTTCCACTTCATCCACGCCGCCGACATCGCCCGGGTGTGCGCCCACCTGGCCACCACCCCGCAGCGCCCCAACCCCGAAGCGGGCCAGGGCACGGTGCGCCGCCTGGTGCTAGGGCAGCCGGCCGTCACCGTGAACCAAACCGTGCGCAGCCTCTGCCGCTGGCGCCGCGGCTGGATGCCGCCCGTGGGGCTGGAGCTGAGCGGTTGGCTGATCGAAGGCCTAATCAAGCTGCTGCGCATCGAGGTGAACGCCTGGGATCGCTTCTCGATCCGCCAGCGGCACTTCGTGCACGAACCGATCAGCCCGCCGGAGCGCTTCGGCATGGTGAGCCACGCCCCCACCCTGGAGGCCGTGTTCGCCGACGCCGGGCTGCCCCGCTAAGCGAACACCCGCCGGGGTGACAAATGTTGCAAACCTCTGCAGCATCAGCGTCAGAGGGCGCACCCGCCTTCTAACTTGACCGGGTTGCACGAGCTCCAATGCGCCGTCTTCTCTCTCTGATTGCTCTTTGCCTGGCGCTGGTGCTGGGTGCCGCTCCGAGCTTTGCCGCGGATGCCGACCACGGCGGTCAAATCTTCTCCGCCAACTGCGCGGCCTGCCACATGGGCGGCGGCAACGTGGTGAACGCCGAGCGCACCCTCAAGAAGGACGCCCTCGAGTCGTACCTGGCCAACTACAGCGCTGGCCATGAAGAGGCCATCCAGTACCAGGTGACCAACGGCAAAAACGCCATGCCCGCCTTCGGCGGCAAGCTGAGTGCCGGTGACATCGCCGATGTGGCCGCCTACGTGGAGTCGATGAGCCAGAAGGGCTGGGCCTGAGCCCCCCTCACGCTGAAGCGCCCCTACGCCGCCCCCCCAGGGGCGGCTTTTTTGTTGCCAGCCGGCGGGCTCGGCGCCATGGTGCGAGCAGCCGCCACGGCCGCCATGGCCCGATTGGCCCCCAAATCCCAACCCAGCCCAGCGGCAGACCAGGCCGCCCGCGCCGAACGGGTGGTTGCCTTCCTGCGGGCCGCCCAGCTGCCGGTGATTGCGCCGCTGCCGGGGTCAGTCCACCGCCCCTAGGCGCCGGCGCTGCTCCAGCACCTCCAGGTAGAGATCTTCCGGCACCTCGCGGATGTCGTACTCGCTGGGCAGCACCCCGTGGGCGTGGCGGTGCACCACCATCCAGCAGTTGCGCTCCGGATCGCTGGCGGTGGCGTCGAAGGCGAAGGATTGCCGCGCCAGATCCAGCACCAGATCCTCGTGCGATTGCTCAGCCATCCGCCACACTGGGGCCGTTGGAACCGCGACATCATGGCCGCCGCCGCGCGTCCCCTGGTCATTCCCGTGCTGCTGCTGGCCCTGGCGGCCGGCACCGCCCGGGGCCAGAGCCCCGATCCGGCCCTGCAGTTGATCAAGGGCGGGGGCACCCCCACCGCGATCCCCAACAACCCGGCCGTGTTTCTGCCCTCACGGCGTTGCCCGTTGGTGGTGGCGAGCAACAACAGCAGCGCCCAACCGCTGCGCATCAATCCGTCGCAGGTGGCCGCCAAGAACCGCCTCGGCTGCCTCTCCCCGCAGGATGCGGTCTACGGCAAGGATGGCTGCCCCCTGCGGCTCTGCAGCGCAAACCAGGGGGTGGTGCCGCTGCCCCAGCCGCTGCCACAACAGGTGCCATGACGGTTGACCGTCCCCTGCGGGACGGTCTGCACCACCCCTGGGCGGAGGACCGCCACCACCGATTCGGTTCTCACCCGCATCGGACCTGAACAACGGCCATACGGTTTGTTCACCACGGGAGATTCCCCATGCATCCCACCGCTGAGCTGTTCACCGAGAAGGCCTGGGCCGCCGTGGTGGCCGCCCAGCAGCTGGCGCAGCAACGGCGCCAGCAACAGATGGAGTGCGAGCACCTGTTCGCCGCCCTGCTGGCCCAGCAGGGGCTGGCGGGCCGCATCCTGGAGAAGGCCGGCGTGGATCTGGGCACCCTCAGCCAACGGGTGGATGCGTTCATCGCCGGCCAGCCGAGCCTCAACGCCACGCCCGACAACGTCTACCTGGGCAAGGGGCTTAACACCCTGCTCGACCAGGCCAACGAACTCAAAGCCAGCTACGGCGACAGCTACATCGCCATCGAACACCTGCTGCTGGCCCTGGCCATCGACGACCGCTGCGGCAAACAGCTGCTCTCCCAGGCTGGGGTCAACGCCGAGCAACTCAAGCAAGCCGTTCAAGCTGTGCGCGGATCCCAAAAGGTGACCGACCAGAACCCCGAAGGCACCTACGAATCGCTGCAGAAATACGGCCGTGATCTCACCGCCGCCGCCCGGGAGGGCAAGCTCGATCCGGTGATCGGCCGC
>RHBP01000137.1 GCA_010030955.1 Synechococcaceae bacterium WBB_10_009
CCCCGATTCACCGCCGGCGTCAACACGGGTGGCACCCCAGTCGCCGCCCTGCTGCTCACCGCGGGGGCGGCGGGGCTGTTGGTGCTGGCGGGGTCGTTTGAGCGGCTGCTGGCGATTGGAGCTGTGCTCTACGTGCTGCTGCCCCTGAGCGGCCTCGCGGCTCTCGCAGCCCTACGGGTGCAACAGCCGGAGCTGGCGCGGCCGTTTCGGTGCTGGCTCTATCCGCTCACCCCACTGGTGGTAGGTGGCATCTCGATCGGGTTTTTGGTGGCCACCAGCATCGGTGATCCCCTCAGCAGCTTGATCGCGGCCGGATTGGCCGCTCTGGGGCTGGTGGCGTTGTTGCGCTCCCCAGACGAGCCCCTTAACCCCGTTTGAGCCAGGATTTGAGCGCCTTGGTCCAGCGGGCACGGCGCCCGGGGAAGACACCAAAGTGCTCAATCATGGGGGGTGCCCCCAGGGGGCCATACAGCGCGATGGGATAACGCCGACGAAATTCCTCGCGACTGAGATTGAATTCATCGGCCATCATCTGGCGCATCACCGGACCCTCCACAAAGCCACCGAACAGTCCATTCCAGGTGGGCACTTGGCGCTCGGCCAGTTCAAACAAGGTGCGGCAGAAGTCCGTGGTCGCCAGGAAAGGCTTGTTGCAGTAATAGTTGGTCTCACAGATCTGGTCAAAGCCAGGAAAAGGATTCACCGATTCACGCCAATCACCCCGGCTTGTGTTGTCACCTTCGTTAAAGCGCAACATGCGGATGCCCATCGCGAAGGCTTGATCCACAATTCGCCAATCCAGATCCCTGAGAAACACGTGGTCATGCTCAAAAAAGAGCACATGGCTTGTCTCCACGGCTTGAATTCCCCGCATGAACGCGGCCGTGGCCGTGATCTGATTCCCCATCAACAAACTCGATGGGGACACCACAAGACGAACGTGGCGCCGCTCACAAAACGCCCTCAGATTGTCGAGGTAGAGCCTCGATACGGGGCAATCGATCTTGTGATCAAAGGCAATCACGGCATCCGTGAGGTCGATGCGCTGCTCGAGATTGCAAAACACATCCTCAAGGAGACGCGTATGGGGCGCACCCGGATACAACAACGGATCCTTGATCCCCTGCTCAGACACATTCTTGCTGGCATGGGTAATGATCAACACCTGCGTGTTGGCTTTCACCGCGCCGGTGGAACCCTGCATCTGTGAATCCTTGATTGGCCCGAATCTACCGGTCGCCTTCCATCAACAGCCAAGCCTGCATCAGGCTGTCTGCATCGCCAAGGTTTCCTGGAAACGTGACCACCGGCAAGTTGGCAGCAAGCACCAACGACAACCCCGGCATCACCTGCCCCTGCAAGTCCACCTGATCGCACTGCAGGCCCTGCTCCAGCAGCGTGTGGCTGGTGATTCCTCCCTTGCTGATCACATAGCCCAGCTGCGGTGCCAGGGCACCCACCAACCGAGCCATCAACGCCGCCAGCGCCAGCCCTAAGCGGCGACGCTCCGCCTCAGAGCCGAGGCTCAGCTCACCGCGGCTGGTGTACAGCACCGGTGTGGTGCCGGCCCGCAGGCGATCCTGCAAGCGCTCCTGCCACTCCGTGTCCACGAGGTGCGCCAAACGCGCCACCGGCAGCTCCAGCCCCGCACAGCCGGAGTGTTGCAACAACCGCTCCAGCTGCGCATCCGCCAGGGGCACGTGGGAACCCACCAGCACCAGCCCCGGCAGGGGTTGGCCCAAGGCATCGCGGCGCCGCAACGCCGCCAGCCCCTGAGCGCTGAGGGGCTGGGGCGGCAGCGGCACGAGGCCATTGATCAAGCTGGCGGCGCACTGGGCCGTGAACCGCCGGCCCTGGCGGCTGAGGCCGTGGATGGCTGTTCCGAGGGCCTGCAGCTGCTCAATCCGCTGGCCATCCACCGCCACCACACAACCGTGGGGCAGGGCCTGCAGACGATGCTCCAGGGCTGATGCTGCATCCAGTTCCGCGCCTGTAAGCCGGGGCACCGAAGCCGCCGGGATCCTCCCGCCACTTTTTTGCTCCACCCAGGCGGGCAGGTGGCTGGTGCTGTAGCCGAAGAGGCGATCCCGAGCAAAGGGGGTGGTGTGCACCGGCTGGCCATCCAAGAGATGCACGCCGTCCACGGTGGTGCGGCCGCCCGGCAAAAACGCCGGCGCCAAGAAGGTGGCGTCAAAGGGGCCCAGCTCCTCATGGAGCACCTCCACCTCCAGGGGGAAGTGGCCCCGCAGGGTGGAGTCGCCGCGGCTCACCACCATCCAGCGATCCAGATGCCCCGCCGCCTGGGCCCACGCCAGGGCGGGTTTCAGGGCCCTGCAGATCTCACGCACCCGGGTGCGGGCCGCATCCGCGCCGAGGGCCCGGGTGTTGGCGAGCACGAACAGCAGCGGCGAAGGGTGGGCCAGCCCCCGGCGCAGGCTGCTGGCATCCCAGCGCAGCAGCAGCGGACAGCTGTGCACGGTCTGCGACCCGGTGGGGTCGTCATCCAGCACGATCAGCTTGAACCGCTCCGCCATGGCACCATCGTGCCGTGATCTGCCCTGAGCCCAGCGCGCTGCAGGAGCTGGTGCGGGATTTGCACCGGCAGGCCACCCCGTGGCTGCCCAGCGGCCTGGGCAGCCGCCTGCAGTGGACAGCCCCCGTGCTGCCGGCCCCCGGGGACAGCGAGCCAGTGGTGGTGAGCACCCGCCGACTCGATCAGCTGCTGGAGCTGCGCCGCGGCGATTTCACGGTGACCGTGCAGGCCGGCTTGCCCCTGGCCGCGCTGCAGGGGGCCCTGACGGAGGCCAACCAATGGTTGGCGGTGGACTGGCCCTGGGGCAGCGGCCCCGGCGGCGAGGCCAGCGGCAGCGTGGGCGGCTTGGTGGCCCGGGGCCTGGCGGGGGGATTGCGGCAGCGGCACCTGGGGGTGCGCGACCAACTGATCGGCATCAGCGTGGTGCGGGCCGACGGCACCATCGCCAAAGCCGGGGGCCAGGTGGTGAAAAACGTGGCCGGCTACGACCTGATGCGGCTGCTGTGCGGCAGCTGGGGCAGCCTCGGACTGATCACCGAGCTCACCCTGCGCACCCTGCCGCGGCCCCGCCAGCGGGGCGGGCTGCTGGTGCAGGGCAACGCCGAGACATTGGAGCCCTGGCGCCAGCTGTGCCTGGGGGCCGCGCTGCAGCCCCAACGGCTCGACTGGTGGAGCCCAGCCCTCGTTGGCGAGGATCAGCCGGCCCTGCTGCTCGCCCTGGCCAGCATCAGCGGCACCGCCCTCAACAGCCAACTGCAGCAGCTGGCTGCAGCCGCGCGGGATCAGGGCCTCCCGGTGAAGCCGCTGCCCGCAGACGAACTGGAGGCCCTGGAGAGCCGTGGCTGGGGGGCCGATGCCGAGCCGGGCGGCCAGGGGGATGGCTGGCTTCTGCAGCTGGGGGTGTTGCCGGCCCAAGCCGTGTCCCTGCTGGCGGATCTCGAGCGGCTCGGCCTGGCCTGCAGCCTGGCGGCCGGCCGCGGCCTGGGCCTGGCCTGGGCCCCTGGGCCAAGCCTGTCCGCAGAACAAGTGCAACAGCTGCGCAGCCGTTGCCAAGCCCTGGGGGGCGAGCTGATCGTGTTGCGCCAACCGCAACCGACCGGCTCCGCAGCGATTCCGGCCTGGGTGGACTCCCCGGCGCGCCCATGGATTGAGGCGGTGAAACGGGAATTCGACCCCCTCCAGCAGCTGGCCCGCGGACGGCTGCCCGGGGTTCAGGCCTGAATCAGTTGGTACCGGCAACGCAGCTGCTGGCGTTCGCCCGGCTGCAGCCACAGGCAACGCTCACCGCCGGCCAAGGCGCCGCGCGGCGCCGTCCAGGGCTCCAGGCACACCATCGGCCGGGGCGGATCGGTCCACACCACCGCCAGATCCATTGGGGGCTCCGGCTCCAGTGCCACAGCGGTGCCCGAGCCCCGGTCCACCAGGCGCACGGCGGCGGTGGGGCCCGCCAAGAAGTCGACGCCCTTGGGCAGGCGCCCCAGCTGCTCGGCGGTGGGGGCAGGGGCCATGGTGTGGTGGTTAAGGCAACCCTCGGGCAGCCCCTCCAGGGTGGCGTTCTCCAGGGAGCTCACCTGGAAGTAGGGGTGCAGCCCCAGGGAGAAGGGCATCGCTGCGGTGCCGCTGGCCAACTGCTCCACCGTGGCGGTGACCGCCAGGGCCGAGGGCTGCAGCTCGTAGCGCAACTGCAGCACAAAGGGAAAGGGGTAGTGGGCCAAGGTGGCCTCGCTGTGGCGGAGGCTGAGCTCCACACCGGAGCCGCCCTCGAGCGCCTGCAGCTGCCAGGGCAGATCCCGCGCGAAGCCGTGCTGGGCCATGGGGAAGCGGCCCTGGGGCAGTTCCAGCTGATCGCCGGGGAGGTTGCCGCAGATGGGGAACAACACCGGGATGCCACCGCGCACGCTGTTGGCGGGATCAGCGAAGCGCTGCTGGTCGAAATAGAGGCGTTCCTGGCCATCGGCCCGCCAGCCGGTGACCAACCCACCC
>RHBP01000138.1 GCA_010030955.1 Synechococcaceae bacterium WBB_10_009
GCCGCAGGCCCAGGTGCAGAGCCCGCCGGGGCTGGATAGGGTTCGGCCCATGGAGGACACCATTGGCGACACCCTGGCGGAGGGGCTGAATGAGGCCCTGACAGGCCAACTGGGGGACGTGCTGGCGGACCCCAGCGCCGGCAGCAACGTGATGGCGTTTCTGCTGGTGGCCGGCCTGGGGCTGGGCATGGCCCTGATTTACGTGCCCCTGCGGGTGTTCCTCACGGTGACGGCCCGCAGCCGCCGCCTGCGGCTGCTGCAGCGCATCCGCCGACTAAGGGAGGAATTGACCCAGCCCGTCGGGCCCTAGCGCATCACCATGCCGCCATCCACCTGCAGCACCTGGCCGGTCATGTAGGCGGCGGCGGGGTCAGCCGCCAGGAAGCGCACGGCGGAGGCCACCTCGCTGGCTTGGCCCATGCGGCCCATGGGGATGGCCTTGAGGATCGGCTCCTTGTCGAGCTCGGCGGTCATGTCGCTGTCGATGAAGCCGGGGGCCACCGCGTTCACGGTGACGCCGCGGCTGGCGAATTCGGCGGCGCTGCTGCGGGTGAGGCCGATCACCCCCGCTTTGGCGGCGCTGTAGTTGGCCTGGCCCGGGTTGCCCATCAGCCCCACCACCGAGGTGATGTTGATGATGCGGCCGCTGCGGGCCTTGAGCATCGAGCGGCTCACGGCGCGGGTGCAGAGGAACACGCCCGTGAGGTTGAGGTCGATCACGCTCTGCCAGTCGGCGCTCTTCATGCGCATCAGCAGGCCATCGCGGGTGATGCCGGCGTTGTTCACCAGCACATCCAGGCGCCCCTCCCGCTCCAGCACCGCCTTGATCAGGGCCTCCACCTGCTCCTCATCGGCCACGTTGGCCTGGTGGGCCCAGGCCTGGCCGCCATTGGCGCCGATCTTGGCCACCACCGCGTCGGCGGCGGCCGGGGAGCTGGCGTAGTTCACCACCACCGTGGCGCCGGCGGCGGCCAGCTCCTGGGCGATGGCGGCGCCGATGCCGCGGCTGGCGCCGGTCACCAGGGCGACCTGGCCGGCGAGGGGGGTGGCGTCAGCCATGGGAAGGGATCAAGCGTCGGGCGAGCGTAGGGCCGCGGTGGTGCCCGGCCTCGACGCCGCCATCAGGCCTGCATCACCTCCACCCCCGCCAGCGCTGGCCCCAGCAGATCGGCGAAGGTTTGCAGCTGCCCCTGGCTGCCCATCACCACCAGCAGTTGGCCCGGCTCCAGGCGCACGTCGCCGCCGGGGTTGGCGATCAGGGGCGGTTCGATGCCCCCCTCGCTGGGGCCGCGGATCGCCAGCACCAGGGCCCCGCTGCGGCGCCCCAGCTGCAGCTCCGCCAGGCTGGCGCCCTCGAGCCCCCCGAGCCGTTCGGGGTCGGCGCTGAGCCGGAATTCCTCCACCTCGCAGTCACTGCCAGCCAGCAGGTCCATGAAGGTCACCGCCAAGGGGCGCAGGGCGGTGGCGGCCATGGTGCGGCCGCCGGCCACGTAGGGGCTCACCACCTGGTCGGCCCCCGCCAGCCGCAGCTTGCCCTCCGCTTCCGAGCTGTCGGCCCGGGCGATCAGCCGGGCCCGGGGCGCCAGGCCGCGGGCGCTGAGGATCACGTAGAGGTTGGCGGCATTGCTGGGCAGCGCCGCCACCAGGGCGCGGCAGTGGTGGATCCCCGCCTCCTCCAGGGTTTCATCGAGGGTGGCGTCGGCCTGCAGCACGGTGAGGCCCCGTTGCTGGGCTTCGCCGATGCGGTCGGGGTCGAGTTCCACCACCAGCAGGGGAACCCCCTCGCCGGTGAGTTGCTCGGCGATTTCCCGCCCGATGCGGCCATAGCCGCAGAGGATCACGTGTTGGTTCATCGTGCGCTGGAGCTGGAGGCGGTAGCGCCGCTCGCGCAGGCGCCGGAAGTAGCCCGCGTTGGTTAATTCCAGCAGCTTCTGGATGGTTTGCTGCACCACCACCAGGCCGCCCACCAGCAACAGGGCGGTCACCAGGCGGCCGCCGGTGTGCATCACCGCGGTGTGGGGATCGCTGAACCCGAGGGTGCTGAGGGTGATCAGCACCATCCAGTAGCAGTCGCCCCAGTCCCAGCCTTCGGTGAGGCGATAGCCGAGGGCACCCGCATTCACCACCGCGCCGAGGGCCAGCAGGGGGCTGGCCCAGGGTTGGCGGGTCAGCAGGGCATCGAACCACCCCCGACGCCGGCGCGGGACATTGCGGCCCCGGTGCTGGCGCCGCGGCCTGCTCATCCCAGGCCGAGGGCCTGGAGCACGGCCGTTTCGCTCAGGTTCTGCAGGGCACCGGCTTCGCCCACGGCCTGCACCCCCTGGCGGCTGGGCAGTTGGTCGCTGCGGCCGCCGATGGCCACCAGCGGCATGCCGGCCAGCAGCGCCAGTTCGCAGCTGATCGGGTCGCTGCTGAGCACCACATCGCAGCTGGCCAGTTGGGCCGCCCGCTCCAGCAGGCTGCCGCCTCGGCTGGCCTCCACGATGCGCACGTCCGGCAGCTTGGCCCGCACCAGGGCCGGCAGGGCTTGCCAGCGGCTGGCGGGCCAATCGGCACCATCGCCGCTGGGGGCCAGCAGCAGGGCCGGGCCACTGCCCGCCGGCAGCGCCGCGGCGGCCTTGGCCAGGGCCGGCTTGGGCAAAGAGAGGCGGAAGGCGTCGGCATCGAGGCTGATGCCCAGGGGCTTGAGGTAGGCCGCCAGGGCCTGGGCCGGCCAGCCGCCGCTGGCGTTCACGGTGCTGGTGGCCGAAAAGCCACCGCTGGCCACGCGGTTGGGGATGTGGCTCATCGAGAGCATCAGATCCACCTGCCGGCCGCTGGCCAGGTTGATGCAGGCCTGGAAATCGGGCTCGCGCACGTTGCCCAGCAGGTTGGCCCAGTCCGCCAGGGAGGGGCTGCCGTCGAAGTCGAAGGGGATCAGTTTCTCCACCGCCGGCAACAGGCTCCAGGCGGCAGCTGCGGAGGGGGCGCAGGCCACCTGCACCTGGGCCGTCAGGGCCTCCGCCAGCCGGGCGGCGGCGGGGAGTGCGTTCAGCTGGGCTCGCAGGCCGCCCGGAACCAACAACAGAACGCGCATGCCTGCGGGCGGATCGCCACCTGATTGTATGGAGGCCGGTTTGTGCCGCTCCCGACCACGCCCATGCATCTGCTGATCGCCTGCGCCGGCAGTGGCCGCCGCATGGGAGCCCCCCGCAACAAGCTGCTGCTGCCGGTGGCCGGCCGGCCGGTGTTGGCCTGGACCCTCGACGCCGCCCTGGCGAGTGCGTCGGTGCGCTGGATCGGCATCGTGGGTCAGCCCGTCGACCGCGCCGACATTGAAGCGTTGGTGGCCGCCGCCGCGCCGCAGCGGCCGGTGCAGTGGATCCAGGGGGGTGACAGCCGCCAGGATTCGGTGTGCAACGGGCTGGCCGCCCTGCCGGCCGATGCGGAGGTGGTGTTGATCCACGACGGTGCCCGCTGTTTGGTGGATCCGGCCCTGATCGACCGCTGCGCCGCGGCGGTGGCGGCCGGGGATGCGGTGATCGCCGCCGCCCCCGTGACCGACACGATCAAGCGGGTGGATGCCGCCGGGGTGATCACCGCCACCCCCGATCGCGCCGAGCTCTGGGGCGCCGATGCCGAGCCCGGCGAGCAGCTGCGCCAGGCCCATGCCCAGGCCCGCCGCGAGGGCTGGAGCGTCACCGACGACGCCTCCCTGTTTGAGCGGCTCGGTTGGCCGGTGAAGGTGCTGGAGTCGTCGCCCGCCAACATCAAAATCACCACCCCCTTCGACATCACCATTGCCGAGGCGGTGCTGGCGGCCCGCTAGGGCTCCAGCAGCTCCAGGCTGCCGCTGCCGGCATCGAGGCGGACGCGCCGGCCCAGGGGCAGGGCGGCGTTGCCGGGGCCATGGCCCACCGCCAGGTTCCCCAGCACCGGGATGCCCAGGTCGCCGCTGCGTTCCCGCAGCACCTGCTCCACGGTTACGGCGTCCGCCGGGTCGCTGGCGGCATCGGCCTCCGCTTCGCCGTCGCTGAAGCGCCCGAAGGCCAGCCCGGCCAGCTGCTGCAGCGCCCCGCTCAGGCGCCAGTGGGTGAGCATGCGATCGATGCGGTAAGGGGCTTCGCCGATGTCTTCGAGCACCAGCACCGCCCCGCGCAGATCCGGCCAATGGGGGGTGCCCAGCAGGTGGGTCGCCACCGTGAGGTTGCCCACCAGCAATGGCCCCTCCGCCACCCCGGGGCTCCAGCCATCGCCGCCCAGGGGCGGCAGGGGCCGGCCAAACAGCAGATCGCGCAGGCGCCCCTGGCTCCAGGCCGGCTCCGCCGCCAGGGTGGTGACCATCGGGCCGTGGATGCCGCCGGCGATCCCCGCCGCCTGCCGCGCCCAGAGCAGGGAGGTCACGTCGGAGAAGCCCAGCAGCCAGTGGGGCGCATCGCCGGCGGCCATCGCTCCCTCCAGCTCCAGCAGCCGGGCCGCCCCCCAGCCCCCCCGCAGGCAGGCCACCAGCACCGGCCGCTCGCCGGCCTCGAG
>RHBP01000139.1 GCA_010030955.1 Synechococcaceae bacterium WBB_10_009
CGCCGCCATGCGCTGCGCCAGCTCACGGGAACTGCCCAGCCGGCACTGGCCCGGACGGGTCACCGCCAGGCCGGCGGCCTCCAGGGCCGCGGCGATGCTTTCGCGGGCCGGCACGAAGCTCACCAGCACCTGCTCGGCCCCGAGGCTGCTGCCCAGGCGGCGGCCGCTGGGGTCGAGATCGTCGGGGAGGATCAGCCCCTGCAGCAGCAGGTCCCCCAGCCAGGTGAGGCTCTGGGTCCACAGCAGGGGCACGTTGTCGTTGGGGCGGCGCGGCTGGCTGCCGGGGTTGCGCCGCTCCGCCGCGATCGCCGCCTTGGGCACCACGTAGAGCTCGGGGTACAGCTCAACTCCCTCCACCTCCACGGCCACCTGGCTGAGGCGCTGGCGCCACTGCCAGGCCTCGGCCCAGCGTTCTTCGCAGCAGGCCGTGATCAGCTCGTAGGCCAGAAACAGCGGCCACTCGCACTCGATGTGCTCGAACTGGGCCAGTTCTTCCCGTTCGTAGTGGAGGCGGGTGTGGTCCTCCAGCACGGTTTGGTGGCCATCGCGGCGGAAGCGCTTGTAGCCGTAGGGGCCCCCCAATTCGCTGCGGATCTTGGTGCGGGTGCGCTCCACCAGGGCCGGATCCTCCACGGCCCAGGCGGGGTAGCCGATCACCGACAGGCAGGCGGCATCCACCTCCTTGCTGGCGGATTCCCGTGGCAGCAGGCCGGTGAGGGCCCGGCGCAGCCGCACGATGGCGTCGTGGGGGATGTGCAGGCTGCAGCTGCCGTCGCCATGGGGGCCGTAGAGGTCGAGCCCTTCGAGGGCCTCGAGGGCCGCCTTCACCAGGCCGATGGAGCTGGCGTTGCGCTCCGGCAGGCCGTGGTTGCCCTTGTCGCCCCGCTCCCAGATGCCGTAGTCGCGCACCCGGTAGGCGCGGGCCACGTAATACACCAGGTTTTGGATGAAATCGCGCTCGTGGCTGGTCTGCACCACCACCAGACCGGAGCGGGTGAGCTGGGCCAGCTGCAGCAGGAACAGGGCGGTGGCATCCAGTTGCAGATGGCCCCAGCCGTCGTCGGGCACCACCGGTTCGCCGCTGCCGGTGTCGTACTTGGCGTGCAGGGCGTCGAGCGGCGCCAGGCTGTGCTTGAAGCGCTCCACCTTGGGCGCCTGGCGCAGCATGGCGTTGAGCAGGCCGCGCATCAGCTGCAGCACCCGCTGCTCCAGCTCGAACACCCGCGTGCTGGCGCCGCTGAGGCGGCGGTGGGCCAGGGCCAAGCCCCAAACGCACTGGATCGAATACACGCAGTCGCGCACCCAGGCATCGCCGTAGTTGCCGTGCACCGTGTGGGCCGTGCTGGCGGGCAACAAACCGGTGATCGGATGCTGGCGCTGCAGCACCACCCGCTCGATCTGGGCATCCAGCTGCTGCAGGCGCTGCCAGGCCTCGGCGGCGCTGAGCTGCAGCGGGGCGGCCTGGCCGGCGATCGGAGCGCTGCTGAGGGTCATCGGCGGGGCATGGGTGCGGCGCATGCGGGCGGCCAGCCATAGATTCTCCCGCGTGGCCCTTGCGCTCGATGGCATCAATGGCGACGGACGCCACCCGCACCGGCTTCTCCGGCTCCGATCAACCCCCCTCCTGGCAGGTGACGCGGGTGCTCGGGGTGCAGGTGGCCGTGACCGCCAATGTGTTTGCGGCGGCCCTGGAGCTCAAGCAGCGCGGTGGCGGCCAGATCGTGACCCTCAACGCCGAGATGACGATGGCGGCCCGGGCCAGCCGCGAGCTCGGCTCCGCCATTGCCGCCGCCGACCTCGTGATCCCCGATGGGGCCGGTGTGGTGTGGGCCTTGGGGCGCCAGGGCTACCGGGTGCGCCGCAGCCCCGGCATTGAGCTGGCGCGGCAACTGCTGGAGTACGCCGCCGCCCACCGCTGGCGGGTGGCGCTGGTGGGGGCCAGCCCTGCGGTGATGGAGCAGCTGGTGGCCCGGCTGCGGGCCGAGATCCCGGGGCTGGATCTGGCCTTCACGATCCACGGCTACCAGGATCCGCAGCAGTGGCCGGGCCTTGAGCAGGAGTTGCTGGCGGCCAAGCCCGACCTGGTGCTGGCGGCCCTGGGGGTGCCGCGCCAGGAAACCTGGATCCAACGGCTGCACCCCGGCCAGCCCGGCCTGTGGATGGGGGTGGGCGGCAGCTTCGATGTGTGGTCGGGGGTGAAGCAGCGGGCACCGCAGTGGATGAGCCGCCTGCAGATCGAATGGCTCTACCGGCTGGTGCAGGAGCCCAGCCGCTGGCGGCGGATGTTGGCGCTGCCGGCCTTCGCCTGGGCGGTGTTGCGCCGGGGCTGACTGGGCATCAAAAAAGCGGTGGGTTCAACCCACCGCCCAGGTCAGCTCCGCTGGCTGGTGACTGTGGTTCAGCGGAAACCCACGGAGGCCTGCCACACGAAAGCCAGCAGCAGGAACAGCAGCGGGATGATCGGCAG
Organism: Synechococcaceae bacterium WBB_10_009; assembly: GCA_010030955.1. GTDB lineage: Bacteria > Cyanobacteriota > Cyanobacteriia > PCC-6307 > Cyanobiaceae > Vulcanococcus. The sequence continues at coordinate 2,468 of RHBP01000139.1, forward strand.
GATGTCGATCAGGGGGGCAAAGGCCTGGCAAAGGCCTGGTAGGCCTCGGGCAGCTGGGCCAGGGTCTGCAGGGCGTAGGCGGCCATTGCGAACGCATCACGGGCTAGGGGCGGACGCTACCACGTGTGGGCGGCCGGAGAGTCGGCGTTCCAGGGAGCGAAATCCTCTGCAAAACAGCCATCGGCGATGGCCTGGGCCATGGCGCTGGTGAAGCGCAGCAGCTGGGTGATGTTGTGCAGGCTGAGCAGGATCTTGCCGAGCATCTCCTCGCTCTTGATCAGGTGGTGCAGGTAGGCGCGGCTGTGCTGCGTGCAGGCCGGGCAGGGGCAGCTGGGGTCGAGGGGGGTGTGGTCGTGGCGGAAGCGGGCGTTTTTGAGGTTCCAGCGCTCGCCGCCCACCAGGGCGGCGCCATGGCGCCCCAGGCGGGTGGGCAGCACGCAATCGAACAGGTCGAAGCCGTTGGCCACCGCCACCGCCATCTCCCGCAGCGTGCCCACCCCCATCAGGTAATGGGGTTTGTCATCGGGCAGCAGCGGCCCCAGCTGGCGCACGATGCGGTGCATCTCCTCGGTGGGTTCGCCCACGCTCACCCCGCCCACGGCGATGCCCGGCAGGCCCATGGAGCTCACCACCCGGGCTGATTCCTCCCGCAACGCGGGATAACACCCCCCCTGCACGATGCCGAACAGCGCCTGGTCGGCGCGGCTGTGGCTGCTGATGCAGCGCTCCAGCCAGGCGTGGGTGCGGCGGCAGGCGGCCGCCACATCGGCTTCGCTGGCGGGATACGGGGGGCATTGGTCGAAGGCCATGGCCACATCGGCCCCCAGGGCCATCTGGATCGCCATCGAGCGCTCGGGGGTGAGGTCGATCTGGGCGCCATCGCGGGGGGAGCGGAACACCACGCCGCGGTCGTTGATGCGGTTGATCGCCCCGAGGCTGAACACCTGGAAGCCGCCGGAATCGGTGAGCAGCGGCCCATCCCAGGCCATGAACCGGTGCAGCCCCCCCGCCTCCCGCACGATGTCCTCCCCCGGCTGCAGGTGCAGGTGGAAGGTGTTGGCCAGCACCATCTGGGCGCCGGTGTGGCGCAGCTGATCGGCCGTGACGCCCTTCACCGTGGCCAGGGTGCCCACGGGCATGAAGCGCGGCGTGGTCACCACGCCGTGGGGGGTGTGGAAGCTGCCGCAGCGGGCCCGGGTGTGGGGGCACCGGGCCGTGATTTCGAACGCAAACACCGGCGGGGCGGCAGGATTCGGTGATCCCATCGTTGCTGGCCGTGGCCCAGGCCCATCGCCGTTGCCCCTGGCTGGCGGACCTGGCCGGCGCCTGGATCTTCTACAGCGTGCTGCCGCTGCCGCCGGGGATCACGCCCCGGTTTGAGCGCATCGCCCGCTTTGCCCCCTGGGTGGGGGCGGTGATCGGTGCGGCCGAGGCCCTGCTGTGGCTGGGGTTAGCCCCGGCGGGCCCCCTCGCCCAGATCCCGCTGGTGCTGGCCCTGGGGATCGCCCTGAGCGGCGGCCTGCATCTGGATGGCGCCATGGACACCGCCGACGGCCTGGCGGCCGGCCCTGAGCGCTGCCTGGAGGCCATGGACGACAGCCGCGTGGGGGCCAGCGGCGTGCAGGCCTTCGTGCTGCTGGTGCTGCTGCGGGTGGGTGCGCTGGCCCTGTTGGCGCCCCAGGCGCCGGCGGCGCTGCTGGGGGCGGCGGTGTGGGGCCGGGTGGCGCCCTTGATCGCCATGCAGGCCTTCCCCTATTTGCGCCCCCAGGGGGGCACCGCCGCCTTCCATCGCCGCCACTGGCGCGGCTGGGCCCGGGAGTTTGCCCCCAGCCTGCTGCTGCTGGGACTGCTCAGCGGCTTGGCCCTGGGCCTGGGGTGGCCCACCTGGGCTGCCCTGGGCTGGTGCGGGCTGCTGCCGGCGTGGCTGGTGCCCTGGGCCCTGGGGCGCCGCCTCGGCGGCCACAGCGGTGACAGCTACGGCGCCTGCGTGGAGTGGACCCAGAGCCTTTGCCTGCTGCTCTGGGGGCTGTTGTTGCT
>RHBP01000140.1 GCA_010030955.1 Synechococcaceae bacterium WBB_10_009
CTGCCGCTGCTGGCGCCGATGAGCGAGATCGCCGGCCGGCTGGCGGCCCAGGTGGGGGCCCACCTGCTGGAGCGGCCCCACGGGGGCCGGGGGGTGCTGATCGGCGGCTGCACCGGCGTCAAACCGGCGCGGGTGGTGGTGCTCGGTGCCGGCAGTGTGGGCTGGAATGCGGCACGGCTGGCCGCCGCCATGGATGCGGAGGTGCTGCTGCTGGACCAATCGCCGGAGCGGCTGCGGCGGGTGGAGGGGCTGCGCCAGGGCCGGCTGGTGACCCTGGTGAGCAGCCGCGGCCTGCTGGAGCGCCTGGTGCCCAGCGCCGACCTGCTGATCGGCGCGGTGCTGCTGCCCGGCGACCGCGCCCCCACCCTGGTGGACGAGGCCCTGGTGCAGCAGATGCAGCCGGGCTCGGTGGTGGTGGATGTGGCCATCGACCAGGGGGGCTGCATCGCCACCAGCCGGGAGACCACCCACACCGATCCGGTGCGCAGCGTGCACGGGGTGCAGCACTACGCCGTGGGCAACATGCCGGGGGCCGTGCCCTTCACCGCCACCGAAGCCCTGGTGAGCGTCACCCTGCCCTACATCCTCACCATCGCCGGCCGCGGCCTGCTGGAGGCGGTGACCGAGCGGCCGGAGCTGGTGTCGGGCCTCAACACCGTGGGGGGGGCGGTGTGCCACCCGGGCGTGGCCAAGGCCCTGGGGCTGCCCAACCGCCACCCGATGGCCTGCCTGCACTAATCGGAAGAGATTCCGCGCTCCGGAGCGGGGGGCCGGGCGCCGATCCATAGGTTGGAACCATGGCTCCCGCACCGCCATGGCCTACTGCCGCACCCTGGTCCCCATCGCGCGCGGGGCCTCCCCCGGCGAGCTGCTCGCCCCGGTTCTGGAGCAGCTCGGGTTGGCGGTGGAGCAACCGGATGGCCGCACCCTGATGGCCTTCGAGTTGCCCTGCAGCGGCCGCCCCGTGAACGACTACGTGCGCGTCTGGGCCGACTGGAGCGACCTCGCCAACACCGGCGAAGTGCTGCTGGAAACCCTGAGCGGCGAGTGCATGGCCCGCAGCCGCACCCGTTGCGCCGCCGTGCTGGAGACCATCTGCTCCAGCCTGCCGGGCCGCTAGAGCGGACGCCGCAGGGCCGCGGGGCTGATGCCCTCCCGCAGGGCCAGCACCAGGCCCGCCGCCTCGCCGTAGCTGCGGGCCGGCAGCACCGAGAGCCCCAAAGCCTCGGCATCCACCTGCAACAGGCAGGGGTTGTGCACGGCGATCACGGGGATGCCGCGCTCGGCCGCCGCCAGCACCGCCGCACCCCCCAAAGCCCCCGCCGGAGCCAGCAACGCCCCCACCTGGTCGATGGCCAGATCGGCGGGGGTGGCCCGGGCGGCGGGCACCAGGTCGGGGGCACGGCTCAGGCCCACCAGCACGCAAGCCAGGAAGGTGTAGCCCAGCTCTTCGCCGGCGGCCCGGGGGTCGAGCTGGGGATCGAGGGGCAGGGGGCTGAGGGCCGGGGCGTGGGCGCAGGGCAGCCCCAGCTCCTGGCTGAGCAGGTGGCTGATCACCGCCTCAGCGCCCGCCAGGGCATCCACGCCACTGCCCTGGCGGTAGGCCGTCAGCGCCGTGCTGCCGGGGTCATCGGGGAAGCGGGCCACCACGGCGATGGCCGTGGCGCCAGCCCCCTTGAGGCGCGCCCCGGCCCGCAGCAGGGCATCGGGGCGCCCCAGCCGGCCCCAGCTGATGCCGCTGGCCCCCAGGCTGAGGCTCACCTCCAGGGGCTGGTCGGTGTCCACCACCGGGCCGATCTCGAGCCCCAGGCTGGCGCGGCAGCCGTCGGCCACCTGCAGGTGCCGCTGGCGCAGCTCGGGCTCGATGCCCGCATCCAACAGCAGGCCGATGCGCTGGCGGCGAACGGGGCGCAGGGCCAGGGCGCCGGCGGCGAAGCGATCGAGGCTGGAGCCCTCCACGTAGTGGATGCGCGGATCGCTCCAATAGAGCGCCGCCGCATTCATCACGTTGGGGTGGGTGATCAAACAACCGCTGGCCGCCGCCAGCAACCGCGCCGCGGGGATGGCGTCGCCGGCGTAGCCCCCCAGCTCGCAGCCGATGCCGGTGGGAATCACCATCACGGTGGGCAGGGGCGCCGCCATCGGCAGGGCGAGGGTCATGGCTGTTCCCCGGGCTGCGGGCGCTCACCCCGCAGGATCACTGCTTCGATCTGCAGGCGAGCCGGGCCATCGGCGCGGCGCTCCACGGCGGTGATCGCCCAGCGCAAGGGCTGCCCGTGGGCCCGCAGGGCCCGCTGGATCTGGGGCGTCAGCGGACCCGGCTCAGGCTCGAGCTGCAGCAGCAGGGGGTGCAGCTCGGCCTCGCTCACTTCTGGTACTGCCCGAATTGGGCCTCATAGAGGGCATCCTCCTGGGCGGCCAGCAGATTCAGGTCGCTGCGGGGGTAGGCCACGCACAGCAGCGCATAGCCCTGCTGCTGCAGCTCAGCCTTCACCCCCATGGCATCGGGCTGGTGCACCGAACCCTCCAGCAACCGGGCCGCACAGGTGGTGCACACCCCCGAGCAGCAGGAGCTGGGCAGCTCCACGCCGGCGGCCTCCGCAGCGGCGAGCACGGTCTGGTCGTCGCGGCAGCTGAAGCTGTGGCGGGTGCCGTTGAGGTCACAGACAACGGTGTAACTGGTGCTCATGGGGCGCAGCGGCCGCGGGGCGCATGGCCGTTCATTGTCCCGGATGGCCGCACCGGCCGGGCTCAGGGGCACGCCAGGGGGGTCCACTGGCTGGGGTGGGGGGCCAGATACTCCGGCGGGGCGGGATCGTGCGGGCCGGCCGGCGGGGCGCTGAGCACCAGATCAAAGGCGAGCGAGAGCCGCAGCTCCTCAGGGTCGTCGTTGGGGGTGACGGCATGGTCGGTGCCGGCGGGAAACAGCACCAGCAGGCCCGCCCGTGGCGCCAGATCAAACCAGGGGGCATTCCAGCGTGCGGCGGCCGGCCGCTCGGGGCACAGGGGTCCGCCGTGGCCCACCGCCAGGCCCGGCACCAGCTCGTTGATGGCCCGCGGGGGGAACAGCCGCAGGCAGCCGCTGCGGCCGGAGCCATCGCCATTGAGATACAGGATGGCGCTGAGGTGGGCATTGGGGTGGTGGTGCCGCCCCACCGCCTGGCCCGGGGCGCTGACCACCGGCCAGGCCCGCTGGATGTGCAGGGCCAGCCCCTCGCGCGCAAACCCGAGCGCCTCCAGGTAGCCCCAGCTGTGGCGGCGCAGCTGCTCACACACCCCCGCAAAGGCGGGCAGGCGATGCAGTTGCCAGACGCCATTGATGTCGCCGGTCCAGGCGCAGCCGGGGTTGGGGTTGCCCTCAGCGGAACCCCGCAGGGCCAGCACCTCCTGCAGCATCACCGCCAGCTCCAGCGGATCCAGGCGCAGTTGCACCTGGGCCAGGGCCAACGGGAACAGGGGCTGCAGCTCCAGCGTCATCGGCCCGGAACCATCGGTGCGGCACTGCCATCCACCATGGTCCAGCGCCTGCCGAGCGGGCACAAAAAAGCCCCTCCATGGGAGGGGCTGATCGCTGGGTTGGCGGGTCAGGCCATGGCGGCGGCGCCGCCCACCACTTCCAGGATCTCCTGGGTAATGGCGGCCTGGCGGGCCTTGTTGTAGTCGAGGGTGAGGGTCTTGGCGAGCGCCTTGGCGTTGTCGCTGGCGTTGTTCATGGCCGTCATCCGGCTGGCCAGCTCGGAGGCGGCAGCCTCCTGCAGGGAGCGCAGCAGCTGGTTTTGCAGGTAGAGCGGCAGCAGGGCATTGAGCAGCTGATCGGGGCTCTGTTCGAACACCAGGTCCGAGGGCAGCGCGGGTTGCTCGTTGCCCACCGTGCCGGTCTCCACCCCCAGCTGGCCGTCGCGGGTGGTGAGACGGAAAATCTCATCATCCGGGCTGGCGATGCCCTGGGGGTCCAGGGGCAGCAGCGTCTGGGAAACGGGCTTGGAGCTCACCAGGTTGATGAACTTGGTGAAGATGATTTCCACCCGGTCGGTGCTGCCGGAGAGGAATTCAGCCAGCACCTCCTGCGAGATCTTGCCGGCCTCCGCCGCGCTGGGCACCTGCTCGAGGCCGGTGAAGGTGGCGCGGATGGAGTACTGGCTGGCGCGGTTCTGGAAATAGGTGGCCACCTTGCGGCCGATCAGCACCAGGTCCACCTGGTAGCCCTGGCCTTTGAGTTCAGCCACGCGCTGCTCGGTGCGCTTGATGATGTTGGCGTTGTAGCCACCGCACAACCCGCGATCGCCGGTGACGGCCATCAGCGTGATCGTGCGCACGTCACGGTTTTCCAGCAGCGGCGCATCGGCGGTTTCGAACTGCATGCGGGTCTGGAGGTTTTCCAGAATTCGCGCCAGCCGGTCGGCGAACGGCCGGCTGCGCAGCACCTGTTCCTGGGCCCGACGCACCTTGGCAGCGGCCACCAGGCGCATGGCCTCAGTGATCTTGCGGGTGTTCTTGAC
>RHBP01000015.1 GCA_010030955.1 Synechococcaceae bacterium WBB_10_009
TGATCGGCCGGCCGATCACCAGCTGGCTGGCGCCGGCGGCCACCGCCTGGGCTGGGGTCATCACCCGCTGCTGGTCGCCCAGGGGGGCACCGGCGGGGCGAATGCCCGGTGTCACCAGATGGAAGGGCTCGGGGTGCACGGCCCGCAGCTGATCCACCTCCAGCGGCGAGCACACACAGCCGCCGATGCCGGACTGAGCCGCCAGCTGTGCCAGCCGCGGCACGTGCTGCTGCAGCGGTTCGGCGATCGCGAGCTCCTCAGCAAAGCGCCGTTGCTCCCAGCTGGTGAGCACCGTCACCGCCAGCAGCGTGGGGGCCGGCAAGCCGGCGGCGGCCGCCCCCTCCTGGGCCGCCGCCTGGGCCGCCCGCAGGGCCTCAGTGCCGGCGCAGGCGTGCACCGTGATCAATTCCGCCCCCAGCCGCGCGGCGCTGCGGCAGGCGCCGGCCATGGTGGCGGGGATGTCGTGGAACTTGAGATCCAAAAACACCCGTTGGCCCTGATCCCGCAGCCGTTGCACCACGGAGGGGCCGCCGGCCACAAACAGCTCCAGTCCCACCTTCACCCAGCGCAGCTGGGGCACGGTGGCGGCGAAGGCCAGGGCCCGATCACGATCCATGCCATCGAGGGCCACGATGATCCGATCGGCGGCAGCGCTGGAGAGCCGGGGTGCCATCAGCCCGCCACCAGCCGCCGGAAGGTTTTCTTGCCCAGCTGCAGCACCTTGCCCTCCAGGGCCGCCGCCGTGGCGAACTCCTGGTTGGGGTCGGCCAGGCGCTCGCCATCGAGCTTCACGCCGCCGCCCTGGATCTGGCGGCGGGCCTCGCTGCTGCTGGCACAGATGCCCACGGCGCTGAGCAGGTAGAAGGCCTTGGCCGGGAAGTTCACCGCCGCCAGGGAGGCTTCCGGCACCTCCGCATCGGCGGCACCACGGCCAGCGGCACCCGCCACGAGGGTGGCCGCATCCGCCTGGGCCTGCCGCGCCGCAGCCTCGCCGTGGCGCTGGCGGGTCACCTCCAGGGCCATGGCCTTCTGGCGCTCCCGTGGGTTGGCCGGCAGCTGGGCCAGGTCGAGGCCCGTGAGCAGGGTGAGGTACTCGTCCACCAGGGCGTCCGGCACCTTTTCCAGCTTCGAATACATCGAGAGCGGATCCTCCGCCAGCCCCACGGTGTTGCCCAGGCTCTTGCTCATCTTCTGCACGCCGTCGAGGCCCGGCAGGATCGGCAGCAGCAGGCCAAATTGCGGCCGCAACCTGAAATGGCGCTGCAGGTCGCGGCCCATGGCCACGTTGAACTTCTGGTCGGTGCCCCCCAGCTCCAGATCCGCCTCCACGGCCACCGAGTCGTAGCCCTGCAGCAGCGGGTAGAGAAACTCGTGCAGGGAGATGGGCGTGCCGGATCCGTAGCGGTTGGCGAAATCCTCCTTGGCCAGCATCTGCCCCACGGTGGCGGTGCCCAGCAGCTCAATCACCCGCGGCAAATCCAGCCCCGCCAGCCAGGCGCTGTTGCGCCGCACCTCCAGCCGGCCGGGGGTCTCGAAATCGAGCAGCGCGCGGGCCGGGTCTTGCCCCTGCCCCAGTTGCTGCAGGTAGGTGGCGGCATTGGCCTCCACCTCCGCCTCGCTGAGCTGCACGCGGGTGGCGCTCTTGCCGGTGGGATCGCCGATGCGGGCGGTGAAGTCGCCGATGATCAACACGGCGGTGTGGCCCGCGTCCTGGAAGGCCCGCAGCTTGCGGAACAGGATGGAGTGCCCCAGGTGGATGTCCGATCCGGTGGGGTCGATGCCCAGCTTCACCCGCAGCGGCCGGCCCGTCGCCTGGGCCTGCGCCAGCCGCGCCGCCAGTTGCGCGTCCGGATCATCGGCGGCCCCGGCGGGAAACAGATCGGCCACCCCGCGCGCCAGTGCCGGCGGCAATCCCCAGTCGCCCATGGCCATCGCTCCAGGATCGCCTCACGGCGCTGCTCGCTTGCGCTGGGATCGTAGGCAGCGGCAGGGGCACCCCCAGCCCGGCCTCAGCCGCCCTGCTCCAGCTCCCCCTTCATGCGATCCAGGGTGCGCTGCATCTGCTCAAACATCTGCTCGGGTGTCATGCCGAACTGCCCCAGCTGGGTGCGCAGCTGCTCCACGGTGAGCTTGGCCTGGAAGTCGTCGGAGAGTTCGAAGCGCTTCATGAACACGCGGTAGCGGTCCATCAGCTCCTCCATGCGCTCGATGAACAGCTTTTTGCCTTCGCGGTCGAACTTGCCGTATTCGCCCCCCAGCTGCATCAGCTGCTGGTAATCGCCAAACAGGCGTTTGGCCTCCTCCTGCACGATCTCGGAGTCGAAGAAGGCCATTCAGGGCGCCGGGCTTCACGGTTGCAAAGATTGTGCTGAAGCCATCCGCCGTTGACGAGTGCGGATCCACGCATGGCGGCGGGCTGCCAACGGCGGGGTTCCGGTCCACAGTGAAGGGGGCGCCCACAGCCCCGGCTTGGATTTCTCGCCCCGCATCGCGTCGTCCCGCCACAACACGGCCCAGTGCATCTCCCTGGTGCGGCACCAGCGCCTGCTGCTGTGCATGGGCAGCCGGATGAGCCTGAGCATGGCCGTGAGCACCTGCCCCCAGGTGGAGCAGCTGCAGGCCGTCACCACCGAACGGGAGGCCCTGGCGCTGTTGGAGCAGGGCCACATCGATGTGCTGCACTGCACCGACGCCCTTGAGCAGGGCAGTGGTGATCGGTTGGTGCAACAGGCCAAACGGCGCTGGCCGGCGCTGCGCACGCTGCTGATCATCACGCGGCCCCACCGCATCGGCGCCATCCGCCGCGCCAGCCGCGCCGGCTGCGATGGCCTCTGCCTGGAGCGCAACCTGGGGCTGGGCACGGTGCTCACCGCCCTGCGCACCGTGCAGGGGGGCGGCGTCTACATCGACCGCACCCTCTGGGAGGGCTACCTGAACAACTACCCCGGCGGCCACCCCAGGCCCCTGGCGGCGCTGAGCGAACGGGAATGCGAGGTGCTGCAACTGGCGGCCCGCGGCACCCCCAACCCGGAGATCGCAGCGCAGCTGTTCCTGAGCCCCGAAACGGTGAAAACCCACATCCGCCAGATCCTGCGCAAATTGCAGGCCCGCGATCGCGCCCATGCGGCCGTGATCGGCATCAGCCTGGGCTTGGTGGACCTGCCGGAACCTGGTTAAGGTCGGGCGGTTCTGCCGCGTGCCGTCGCCGCCATGGCCCGGGGCCACTGGTTGGATCCATTCGCCCGCCGGCTGCTGGCGGCCACGGGCCAGCTGCCGCCGCGGCCGCCGGCTGCGCCGCAGATCGAACCTCAGCCCGATCCCCCGAACGACCCCCAGATCGAGCGGGAACTGTTGGCCCTGCGCCTGCGCCAGCGGCCGGACCATCGGCTGCGCAGCGGCGATGAAGCCCAGCATGCGGCCGCCCTGGGGTGGCGCCTGGATGTGAACCGCGCCAGCGCCGACGACTGGCTGCGGCTGCCCGGCATCCAACCGGGCCACGTGGATCTGCTGCTGCGGCTGCAGCAGGGGGGCGTGCAACTCAGCGGCCTCGACGACCTGCAGCGGCTGCTCGACCTGCCCCACGGTCTGCTGGCCCAGTGGGAGCCGCTGCTGCTGTTCCGTTGGTACGGCGATGGCCCGCCGGCGGCGGCCGCCCCCCAGCGGCTCGACCTCAACCGCAGCAGCGCGGCCCAACTGGAGCAGCAGTTGCCGCAACTCAACGCCGAGCGCCGGGCGCGGCTGCTGCGGGAGCGGCAACGCCAACCCTTTCAAGACCTGGCGGACCTGCAGCAGCGCCTGCAGCTGCCGCCGGCCCTGGTGGAGGAGCTGATCGGCCGGGTGCGCTTCGGCCAGGGGGGCGCCGGTCCGCAACTGCCGCGCTCCGCCTGAGCCGATGGCGCCCCGCTCCACCCCCCGGCAGGGGAATCTGTTCGCCGGCGGCGCCGATCCGGGACCCGGGGCGGCAGCCGGGGCGCCCCAGCTGCCGCTGCTGGAGGCGCAGCTGCGCCAGTGGCAGCGGCGGCTGCTCGACTACCAGCGCCCCTGCTTCGAAGCGGTGGCCCGGGGGGCGGCGCTGGCCACCGGCCAGATCGACCTGTTCAGCGCCGCCGTCACCGGCCCCGCCGACACGGTGCAACGGCTCAACCCCCTGGCCCTGGCGGCCCAGCACCTGCAGTTCTGGCGCTGGCCCGAACCGCAAAGCGAGGGGGCGGCGCTCTATTTCGTGCTCGACCGTCCGCCCCACCTGGACGGCCACCTGTTGCTCTATGTGGGGGAAACGATGCAGGCGGACCGCCGCTGGAAGGGGGAGCACGACTGCAAGACCTACCTGGCGGCCTACGGCGAGGCCCTGCAGCAGGTGGGGCTGGGCAGCCAGCTCAGCATCCGCTTCTGGAACGATGCCCCCGCCGCCACCCGGCCGCGGCGGGCCCTGGAGCAGGCCCTGATTCGCCACTGGCTGCCGCCGTTCAACAAGGAAACCCGCGGCCGCTGGGCCACCCCGTTCACCGCCGGGCTCGACTGATCGGCCTACCATCGCCGCCAGCCGCACCGCCAAGATGTCCGCCGAGATCCGTTGCAGCACCGCCACCCTGGCCACCTGGAGCGGTGAGGTCCTGGCGGTGGGCCTGTTCAGCGAGGATGCCGGTGCCGCAGGCCGCAGTGCCCTCAGCGCCCGCTTCGGTGCCGCCATCGGCGAGCAGCTCGAGCGGCGCCGCTTCAAGGGCAAACCGGGCGAATGCCTCAGCCTCGACCTGCTGGGCCAGACCCCCGGCCAGCTGATCGTGGTGGGGCTGGGGGCCCCCGCCGACTTCGGCCCCGACCAACTGCGCAGCGCCACCGCCACCGCCAGCAAAGCGGCGGCGGCCAGCGGGTGCTCCCAGCTGGGCCTGGCGATGCCGATCGAGGGGCTCGCCGCCGAGGCCGCCGCCGCCGCCATGGCCGAGGCGGTTCGCCTCAGCCTCTACGCCGATCAACGCTTCAAGAGCGAAGCCGAGCCACGCCCCCTCCCCAGCCAGGTGGACCTGCTCAGCCTGGGGGATGCGGCCCAGGCGGCGGTGGCCGCCAGCGGCGCCATCTGCAGCGGCGTGGAGCTGGCACGCCAGCTGGTGGCGGCCCCGCCCAACGTGGTGACCCCTGCCGCCCTGGCGGACACCGCCGCCGCCATCGCCCGCGACCACGGCCTGGAGCTGAAGGTGCTGGAGCGAAGCGACTGCGAAGCCCTGGGCATGGGCTCCTACCTGGCGGTGGCCCAGGGCTCCGATCTGCCCCCCAAATTCATCCACCTCACCTACCGGCCCGCGGGCCCGGTGCAGCGCCGGCTGGTGCTGATCGGCAAGGGGCTCACCTTCGATTCCGGCGGCTACAACCTCAAAACCGCCGGCTCCCAGATCGAGATGATGAAGTACGACATGGGGGGCAGCGCCGCGGTGCTGGGGGCCATGCGGGCCATCGGCGAGCTCAAGCCCGAGGGCGTGGAGGTGCACATGGTGGTGGCCGCCTGCGAAAACATGATCAGCGGCGGCGCCATTCACCCCGGCGCGATCGTGACCGCCTCCAACGGCAAAACGATCGAGATCAACAACACCGATGCCGAGGGGCGGCTCACCCTGGCGGATGCCCTGGTCTACGCCTGCAAACTTGAGCCCGACGCCATGGTGGATCTGGCCACCCTCACCGGCGCCTGCGTGATTGCCCTCGGCGAGGAGATCGCCGGCCTCTGGTCGCCCAGCGATGCCCTGGCGGCGGGGCTGATCAACGCCGGCGCCCAGGGGGGCGAACCGCTCTGGCGCATGCCCCTGCGCCCCTCCTACCGCGACGGGCTCAAGAGCGGCCTGGCCGACATGAAAAACACCGGCCCGCGGCCCGGGGGGTCGATCACCGCGGCCCTCTTTCTTCAAGACTTCGTCGACCCCGCCGTGCCCTGGGCCCACCTGGACATCGCCGGCACCGTGTGGAGCGACAAGGGCCGTGGCCTCGACCCCGCCGGCGCCACCGGCTTCGGGGTGCGCACGCTGGTGAACTGGGTGCGCGCTGGCGGACCGGCCTAGGCTGCGCCCCAGACCACCCCACCGGAGCCGATGGCCGTCCGCAAGATCCGCTGGTTCGTCAAAGCCCAGGTTGGGGTGTTGCTGCTGCCAGCGGGCCTCTGCCTGTTCGGGGAAGCGGTGCAGCGGCGCACCCTGCAGAGCCTGGGCCAGGCCCATGGCCCCTGGTTCTGGTACGGAACCCTCAGCCTGATCGCCATCGTGGCCGGCGTGGGTCTGATGGTGGAAAGCGGCCTGCTGCGGGGCTACCCCGGTCTGCGGGAGCCCCGCGAGGGCTGAGGCCTCAGGCCGCCGAGGCCGTCCTCAGGCGTGTGGGGGCCGCCATCGGTGCGGCCGCCGGGGGCGACGCCAGCAACTGCTCCGGGGATTCCAGGGCATGGATCTGCCAGCGGGCCCGCTCACCGAAATGCTGCAGCAGCCGATCGAGGTCATCGGAGGCCTGCTTGGGGCTCTCGTAGGGGCCGACATGTCGGGTCACCAGACCGTCCCGAATCGTCAGCAGATACATACACACACCTGCAGTCGAGTCCGATTCAACGTAGTTGCCTCTCCAGCGCGGAAAAAGGGCGGAAACCCGCTCCCTCACCCAAAAACGCCCGATCCGGGCGCCGCGCGGCTTCAGCTTTTCCGCGGAATTGGCGCCACGGCCCAGGCCGCATAGCTGCGGGCCCGCGGGCCCCAGAGCTGATCGAGGCGGCGATCCCGGCCACAGGCCCAGCGGTAGTAGCGGTATTTGAGGGCGTTGAGCTCGGCGTAGTTCTGGTGGTAGCCCTCGGCGGGCCAGAAGCGCTGCAGGGGCTTGATCTGCACCCGCAGGGCCGCCGGGGGCAGGCCCAGCTCCCGGGCCGCCGCCTGAAGGCTGTTGCGGGCCTGCTGCTCCTGCGCTTCGCCGCGGGTGAAGATCACCGGCCGGTAGGAACTACCACGGTCGCAGAACTGCCCCTCCCCATCGAGGGCATCCACATTGCGCCAGTAGGCCCGCAGCAGGGTGGGGTAAGCGATGCGGGCCGTGTCAAAGCGCACCCGCACCACCTCCTGGTGGCCGGTGCCGCCGGCGCTCACCTGGCCGTAGGTGGGGCGCTGCACCTGGCCGCCGCTGTAGCCGCTCTCCGCATCCAGCACCCCCGGCAGGTGCTCCAGATCGTGCTCCAGGCACCAGAAGCAGCCCCCCGCGAACACCGCCTCCTCCACCGCCGCCCGGGCCGGTGCCACCACCGCCAGCAGGCTGCCGAGCACCAGGGCCAGGGCCAGCAGGCGCCGCAGGGGTCGGATCATCGGTCTGGGGCGGCGGGCACGGCATCCAGAATGGCGGCGGCGGCCCGGCGGGTGACGCCCGGCTCCCCCAGGGCCTGGCGCAGCCGCCCGTAGCCCTCCAGCATCCGCTGGCGCACCGGCTCCGACTGCAGCAGCGGCAGCGCCTCAGCCACCACCCCCTCAGCGGTGAGGTGGTTCTGCAGCAGCTCGGGCAACAGCCGCTCCCCCAGCACCAGATTCACCGGCGAGATGTGGTCGAGATCAAACCGCAGCACGTGCTCCATGATCCAGGCGGTGGGACGGCTAACCCGGTAGCCCACCACCTGCGGCACCCCCCGCAGGGCCAACTCCAGATTCACCGTGCCCGATTTGGTGAGGGCCAGGTCGGCGGCGGCATAGAGCTGGGGCCGCAGCCGGTTGGCGGTGTCCGCCGGCACCACCTCAGCCCGCAGCCCCGCTGAGGCCAACAGCTGATCCAGCACCGGTTCGAAGGCGGCCTGGCCGGCCGGCACCATCACCCGTAGCCCGGGAACCTGGCGCTGCAGCGCCGCCGCCGCCGCCGCCAGGGGGGGCAACAAATAGCGCAATTCCTGCTTTCGCGAGGCCGGCAGCAGCAGCAGCAGCCGCTCATGCTCCGCCAGACCGAGCTGGGCCCGGGCCTCAGAGCGCTCGGGCAGCTCGTTGAGGGTGTCGAGCAGGGGATGGCCCACCCAGGTCACATCGGCGCCGCGGGCGCCGTAAAAACGGGCCTCCTCCGGGAAGATGGCCAGGATGCGATCGGTGAACCCGATCAGCCGCGTGGAGCTGCCGTCGCCAATGCGGAAGGCCCACTCCTGGGGGGCGATGTAATAGAGGATCGGCGTGCCGGGCAGGCGCCGCTTCACCTTCAGTCCCAGGTTGATGTTGGCGCCCATGTAGTCGATCAGCACCACCGCATCGGGCGGGGTGCGACGCAACCAGCGCGACACGCGCCGCTGCACCCGCAGGGTGGGCAGCACCAGCGGCAGGGCTTCCCACAGGCCGATGGCCCCCATCGGGGTGGTGTTGGCCAGCAGGGTGGCGCCGGCGGCGCGCATGCGTTCACCGCCGAGGGCCACGATCTCCAGGGGCAGGCCCCGTTCCTGGGCCTCAGCCCGCAGGGCGGCCACCAACAGCCCGCCCTGCAGATCACCGGACACCTCACCGGTGCTGATCAGCAGCCGCACCATCAGCGCCCGGCGGGCAGGGGCCCCCGGCGGCCTGGGCCGATCGAGGCCTCCAGAAAACTCACCAGGGTCTCGGCGGGGGGATACAGGCTCTGTTGACGCACCCGCTGCAGGGCGTCGGCCAGCACGGCATCGCCGCGGTAGAGCTCCGCCCACACCGCCTGCAGCTGCTTGGCCTGGGCACCGCCATCGAGGTCGCCAAGGCCGCTGCGCTTGATGCCGATGCGGTTGAGCCCCCGCAGGCGGCCGGGGTGGCCCTCCACAATCGCGAAAGGGGGCACGTCGCGGTCGATGCGGCTCATGCCCCCCACCATCGCCATGGTGCCGATGTGCACAAACTGGTGGATGCCAAGCACGCCGCCCACCACCGCCCGGTCGCCGATCACCACATGGCCGGCCACCGCCACGCCATTGGCGATCACGATGCGATCCCCCAGCAGGCAGTTGTGGCCCAGATGGCTGTAGGCCATCAGCAGGTTGCCATCGCCAATGCGGGTCTGCTCCCCCTCATGGGTGGCACGGTTGATGGTGACGCACTCGCGGATGGCGTTGTCGTCGCCCAGCACCACCTCGGTGGGGGCCCCGCTGTATTTGAGGTCTTGGGGTTCAGCGCCGATGCAGGCGCCGGGGAAGATGCGGTTGCCGCGGCCCAGGGTGACGCGGCCATCCAGCACCACGTGGGGGCCGATGCGGCTACCGGCGCCAATGGCGACATCCGGCCCGATCACGGCGTAGGGGCCAATCTCCACCCCCAGGTCGATCCGGGCCTTGGGATCCACCACCGCCGTGGGGTGGATGCGGGTTTCCGTGGCGGAACTGCTGCTCATGGCACCCTCAATCCACCAGGGAGAACATCAGCTCGCCGGCGCACACCAACTGGCCATCGACGGTGGCCTGTGCCTTCACCTTGCCAAAACGCTTGCGCTTGAGGCTCAGCAGCTCGCAGCTGATGACCAGCTGATCGCCGGGCACCACCGGCCGGCGGAAGCGCACCCCATCGATGCCGGCAAACACGAACAGCCCCTTGGGCAGGTCGGGCATCTGGGTCACGATCAGGCCCCCCACTTGGGCCATGGCCTCCACGATCAACACCCCGGGCATCAGCGGTCGTCCGGGGAAATGGCCCTGGAACTGGGGTTCGTTGAAGGTGACGTTCTTGATCGCCACCGCCCGCTGGCCGGGGTCGTGCTCGATCACCCGATCCACCAGGGCAAAGGGGTAACGGTGGGGCAGCAGACCTTGGATCTGCTCGCTGGTGAGCACGGGCGCAGTTGGTGTCGAGGGATCGGTCAAGACAGTCAGGAAACGGTGGCCGGGGAGGGGGCCTCGGCCAGCGACCGGGCCAGGGCGGTGTGCAACCCGTGGGAGCCGCGGAAGGCAAACACCTGGGCCTGGGGCAAACCCGCCAGGGCGAGGTCGCCCAGCAGGTCCAGGAGCTTATGGCGCACCGGCTCGTCCGCAAAGCGCAGGGGGGGGTTAAGCCAGGTGTCGCCGTCGCACACCAGGGCGTTGTCGAGGGCACCCCCCTTGATCAGGCCAGCCGCCAGCAGCTGGTCCACCTGGTCTTTGAAGCCGAAGGTGCGGGCCGGGGCGATCTGCTCCACAAAGGCGGCCGGGCTCAGCTCCAGGCTGAACAGCTGCCGGCCGATGGCGGGCTGGGGGAACTCAATCGCGGCCCCCAGCCGCAGGCGATCGCTGGGCAGGGCGGTCACAAAGCTCTGGCCCTGCTGCAGGGTGATCGGCGCCGCCAGGGGTGCCGGCGCCGGCCGTTCCCCCAAGGCCTGAAGACCCACCTCCGCGATGGCCTCCACCCAGGGCTGGGCCGATCCATCCAGCAGGGGGATCTCCTCCCCCTCCACCAGCAGGGTGGCGGCGGTGATGCCCACCCCCGCCAGGGCCGCCAGCAGGTGCTCCACCGTGGCCAGACGGCGCTGCTGCAGCTGCAGGGCCGTGCACAGCTGGGTTTCGCAGACCTGGGCCGGATGCAGGCGCTGCAGCGGAACCCCGGCCTGGTCCAGCCAACCCACATGGAAGCCCGGGCTGTCGCTGGGCTCCAAGCGCACCCGGGTCTGGGCGCCGCTGTGCAATCCCACGCCCCGGCGTTCCACCGGAGCCGCCAGGGTGTGGGCCTGGGAGTAGTCGCGGGGCCAGGGGCTCATCGGCGGCCGATCAGAACTTCCAACCCACACCCAGGTTGAAGCGCCAGTTGCTGGTGAAATTCTGGGTGGCGGCCTCCAGACGCAGGGGGCCCACCGGGGTGGTGACGATCAAACCGGCACCGGGGGAGGAGCCGGAGCCGGCCTTCTGCAGGATGCCGCCGGGGTTGCCGGGCACGTTGGCCTGGGTGTTGAAGGTGGTGCCGCCGTCGATGAACACCTCACCGCTGATGATGCTGAAGATCGGGAAGCGGTATTCGATCGTGGCTTCACCGAAGCTCTTGCCCACGCCGAGGTCGCAGTCGTAGTAACCGCGAACGGAGTTGTTGCCACCGAGGCAGAAGGCCTCATACACCGGCAGTTGGCCAATGTTGGTGCCCAGGGACAGCTGGAAGGCGAGGGCCTGGTTGCAATCCTTCTTCTGGCCGGGCTTGGGGCGGCACCCCTTGTAGAGCTTCAGCCAGTTCACCGGAATGAAGTGGCTGCCGCTGGCGCGCATGCGGTTGAAGGTGGGGGAGTTTTGGCCCACCGACACGAACTGCTCGGTGCCCAAGCTGAGGAAGTTGCCCGAGATCGGATTGCGCGGGTCGTTCAAGGTCGACATCGTGGCCGCCAAGCGAAGACCCAACAGCTGGTTGCTGGTGGCGCCGTTTTGGCAGTTGTAGGCAATACAGATCACGTTCTGGACCTGTGTGTTGCCGGAGGAGTTGAAGTTGTTGGTCGACACCGCGTAGGGCATCGACTGGCCGCCGAAGTTCATCGGCGTGGCTTCCTGGGCATTGACGCCCACCACCAGTGACCAGGGGGCCTTCTTGAACGGATTGCCGCCGTTCAGGGGGCGCACGAACGACACCGTGGCGCCGGTGCGCTGGATCGCCACCGTGTTGCCATCGAGGGTGAACCAGGGGGAGCCGTTGGCGGAATTGCTGTAGGCGGTGGCGGTGGGGCTGGAGTTGAAGAGGTTGCTCGAAACCTTGGAAACGGTGGAGAAATAGCCGTTGTTCTGGCTCTGCAGCAGCTGGGGAACATCCCGGCTCAGGTACACCTTGGTGCGGAAGGCGGTGCGGAATTTGTCGCCCTTGATCCAGGGGTCGGTGAACGACACATCCGCCAGGCCACCGAACTGGCCGTAGGTCACGTTCAGGGCCGCATCCCAGGCCCGGCCGCCCAGGTTGTTGTCCTGCAGCTGAACCTGGCCGAACACACCCTGGCTCTGGCTGTAGCCGATGCCCCCCGAGAGCGACCCGGTCGACTGCTCGACAATGCCGAGCACGATCGTGACCTCACCGGGGTTGCCGGCCACAGGCCGCAAAGTCACCTTCACATCACCGAACAGGCCCGTGCCGTAGAGGCGCTTGATGTCCTCCTCCAGCTGGCGCCGGTTGAAGGCATCACCCTTCTTGATCGAGATTTCCCGGGTCACCACCCAGGGCTTGGTTTTGCCCTTGATTGGCTGGCCCTTGTCATTGGTGCTCTCGCCCTCCTTGTTGAGGAACTGCACCTCCACGCCGGCCACGCTGCCCTCCTTCACCAGCAGCTGCACCACCCCCTGGGGGCTGACGCGGGTGGGGCCGCTGATCCGGGCCAGGGAATAGCCCTGGTCGGCATACCAGCGCTGCAGCTCGGCAATGCGGGCCTGCAGGGCATTGAGGTTGAGGGTTTTGCCGTAATCCGCCGCGAAGGTGTTGGGGATCAGGGTGGGGGGGATTTTGGTTTTGGCACCCACCCCATCGAGCTCCACCTTGGTGAGCACGGGGTTGGGCACCACCGTCACCACCAGCTGCACCCCCAGGGGGCTGTCCACGGGCTGGATCCGCACATCGGCGAACCAACCGGTGGCATAGATGGCGGAGAGATCCCCCTGCAGCTCACTGCGGGTCACGCGGGATCCCGGCCGGGTGGCCATGGCGTCGTAAACGGCCAGGTCGAGCCGTTCGCGCTCGGGGTGGCCCTCGGTGCCCTTGACCACCACCTCGCTGATCAGCACCTTCGGCTCCGCCTTCGCGGGCGGGGCAATCGATGGGGTGATCGAGGGCCGGTTGGGTTCTGGGGCCTTGGGCTGGCCGGCGGGGGCCTGGCCGGGCTGGGCCAGGGCGGGGCCGCCGGCCACCACCGCACCGCAGGCCAATGGCAACCAGACAACCCTCCCGAGGGCGCTGCGGAGCCGTGGCCGGCGGCTCAGTGCATTGCGGGCTGCAGCCATGGGGAGGGCGTCGGGGGCGGACGGGCCGCAAAGTCCGCTGAACTTACTTGCTGGAACGGGGGGGCGGGCACGCGCCTTGGACCCGTTTGAGAACCTCCCCGTAGGCCTCCACAACACCGCCCAGGTCCTGGCGGAAGCGGTCCTTGTCGAGGATGCGGTCCTGGGCGTCGGCCACCCGCAGGTCCCAGAGGCGGCAGGTGTCGGGGCTGATCTCGTCGGCCACCACCAGCTCACCGCTGGCGGTGAAGCCCAGCTCGATCTTGAAATCCACCAGCTGCAGCTGCAGCGACGCGAAGAAGCGCCGCAGGCTGGTGTTCACCGCCAGGGCCAAGCGCTCCAGCTCCAGGCGCTGGTCGCCGCTGAGCAAGCCCAACCGCTCCAGGCGCGCGTCGGTGAGCAGGGGGTCGCCGAAGGCGTCGTCCTTGTAATAGAGGTCGAGCAGGGGCGGATCCAGGGGGGTGCCGGGTTCGATCGGCATCTGTTTGCAGAGCGAGCCGAAGGCCGTGTTGCGGATCACCACCTCCACCGGCACGATCCGCACCGGCCGCACGTGCATCCAATTCGCCGCCGGCATGCCCAGGTAGTGGGTGGGGATGCCATCGCGCTCCAGCAGCTCAAACAGGTGGGCGGAGATCTGGCAGTTCAGCCCCCCCTTGCCCGCCAGCTGGGCCTTCTTGAGGGCGTTAAAGGCGGTGGCGTCGTCCTTGTATTCCACGGCCACCAGGTCAGCCTGGTCGGTGGCAAACACGCGCTTGGCCTTGCCTTCGTAGAGCAGCGATCCGAGGGTGATGGCGGTCATGGAGGCGGGTTAAGGCAGGGAAGGGGCGTGCCCACCGGGCTGGCGGGGTGAGCGCAGCTGCTGCTGCAGTTGGGCCGTGCGGGCGGCGTGGGCAGGATCCTGGCGCTTCAGCTGCCACTCGCTGTAGGCGTCATCCACCCGCTGGCTGAGGCGCTGCAGCCGCTGCTCGGTGCGGCCGGCCCAGAGGCCCTCCGCCTGCAGCAGGCGCCGTTGATCGGCCAGCAGGGCCAGGGCCAGGCCCCAGGCCTGGGCGGCGGCGGCCTGGTCGAGGGCACGCTCCAGCAGCGCATCCCGCTCCGTCGCCGGCAGGGTGTTGAGCAGGGCCACGGCCTGCTGCAGCCGCTCGGCCGCCACCCGCCCCGGCATCTGGCCAGCCAGCAACGCCGAGGCGGCCTCCCGGTCGCGACCCAGCACCTGCAGGTGCTCGGCGTACACATCCAGGGCCGGCAGGGTTTCCAGGGTGCCGTCCTTGCGCACCTGCAGGGGCAGCGGCAGGGTTTCAAGGCGGGCCAGGTTGCCCTGGGCCAGCCGCTCGAGGGCTTCGGCGGCCATGGCGTGGTGCAGGCCAGCCCGGGCCGCCCGCCAGCGCATCAACCACCACTGCTCCTGCTCGAGGCCGGGCCGGGGCCCATAGCGGTTGAGCACCTGCAGGGCCCCATCGGGGGCCAGGCAGGTGAGCAGGGCGTTCGCATTCACCAGCACCACCGGAAGGGGCTGCGGCGCCGGCGCGGCGGTGAGCAAGCGCCCCTGCAGCAGCTGCAGCCGCTGGTCGAAGCCGTAGGCCACCGCCTCACGGCAGGCGAGGTTGAGGGCCTGCAGATCCGTGCCCTTCAGCAGCGCCAGAAACTGGGCCTCGGGCATGCTGCCGGGCACCACCGGCGCGGTGGGGCCCAACCTGCGCACCACCGGCTTGGCGGGGAGCAGATCACCGATCAACGGGATCTTGGCCAGGGCCGGTGCCGCCAGCAGCGGCAGCCCCAGCAGCGGCAGCCACCACCTCGGCAGGCGGCCGGTGAACGCCGGCAGATAGAAAAGAGCTGGCACCGGCGGGCGTCCTTTGGGCCACAACCTAAGGGGACACCGCATGCCGCACCACGCCTGATCCCCACCCATGACCAGCGCTGCACCCCTGGCGAGCCCCACCCGCGTGCTGGTGGTGGGGGGCGGCGGCCGCGAGAACGCCCTGGCCTGGGCCCTGCGCCGCAGCCAGGGGGTGGAGCAGGTGTGGATCACCCCCGGCAACGGCGGCAGTGCCGATCTGGAGGGTTGCCAGCAGCTGGCCATCGCCGAACACGACCACGCCGCCCTGCTGGAGCTCTGCCGCCGCCAGGCCATCGAGCTGGTGGTGGTGGGGCCGGAGGCGCCGCTGGCGGCGGGCCTGGCGGATCAGCTGCGGGCGGCGGGAGTCGCCGTGTTCGGCCCCGGGGCCGATGGCGCCCAGCTGGAGGCCAGCAAGCAATGGGCCAAGGCGCTGATGGTGGAGGCCGGGGTGCCCACCGCCGGCTACTGGCCGGCCAACAGCCGCGAGCAGGCCCTGGCCGCCCTCGAGGCCCAAGGCAAACCGCTGGTGGTGAAGGCCGATGGGCTGGCCGCCGGCAAAGGGGTCACCGTGGCCGACACGATGGAGGAGGCCCGCGCCGCCATCGAGGAGATCTTCACCGGCCGCTTCGGCGCTGAGGCCTCCCTGGTGCTGGAGGAGCGCACCGAGGGGCCGGAGGTGTCGGTGTTTGCCCTCACCGATGGGGAGCGCATGGTGCTGCTGCCGCCGGCGCAGGACCACAAGCGCATCGGCGAGGGGGACACGGGCCCCAACACCGGCGGCATGGGGGCCTATGCACCGGCGCCGCTGCTGGATGCGGCGGGGCTGGAGCAGGTGCGCCAGCGGGTGCTGGAGCCCACCCTGGCGGCCCTGCGGGCACGGGGGATCAGCTACCGGGGCGTGATGTACGCCGGGCTGATGCTCACCGCCGCTGGGCCCAGCGTGATCGAGTTCAACTGCCGCTTCGGCGATCCGGAATGCGAAACGCTGATGCCGTTGCTGGGGCCAGAGCTGGCCCAGGTGTTGCTGGCCTGCGCCACCGGCCAGCTGGAGCGGGCCCCCAGCCTCACCATTGCGCCCCTGTGCAGCGCCTGTGTGATCGCCGCCGCCGCGGGCTACCCGGGCACGGTGCGCAGCGGCGATCCGATCGAAGGGACCCTGGAGCCCAGCCAGCAGGTGCAGCTGTTCCATGCCGGCACCCAGCGCCTGGCCGACGGCCGTTGCGTTAGCAGCGGCGGGCGGGTGCTGGCGGTGGTGGCCCAGGACAACGGCTTTGATGCGGCCTTCGCCAAGGCCTACCGGGCCCTGGAGCAGGTGCACTTCAACGGCATGGTGGTGAGGCGTGACATCGGCCACCAGGTGCGCTCTCACTAAGCTGCCCGCGCTCCCCCCACCACCGTGAGCAGCACCTCCGCCCAAGCACCCCTGAGCTGGTGGCAGCGGCTGGCCCGCTGGTGGGCGGAATTCAGCCTGCAGACCAAGCTGCTGGCGGCGGCCACCCTGGTGGTGAGCCTGGTGATGGCCGCCATCGCCTTCTTTGCGCTCAATGGCATCCAGGCGGATGTGCGCATGAGCGACACCCGCTTCGCCCGCGACCTGGGGTTGCTGCTCTCCGCCAACGTCACCCCCCTGGTGGCGGAGGGCAACGACCGGGAACTGGCGGCGGTGGCGGAACGGTTCTGGAAGTCGAGCCGCAGCCTCCGTTACATCTTCTTCGCCGATCCCGACGGGATCATCTACCTGGGGATTCCGATCAGCGGCACCAGCGGCGGCAGCGAACTGCTGCTCAGCCGCCGTCTGGAGCTGCCCCAGGACCTGCTGCAGCGCAGCCAGGGGCCCCTGATCCGCCAGCACCTCAGCCCCGACGGGCAGGTCACCGATGTGTTCGTGCCGCTGGTGGCGGGCGAGCGCTACCTGGGGGTGCTGGCCCTGGGGATCAACCCCAACGAAGCGGCCCTGGCCAGCGCCGCCCTCAGCCGCGAGGTCACCGTGGCGGTGTTCATCTCGATCTGGGTGCTGGTGATCCTCGGGGCGGTGTTCAACGCCCTCACCATCACCCAGCCGGTGAAGGAGCTGCTGCGGGGGGTGCGCTCCATCGCCCGGGGTGAATTCCAGGCCCGCATCGCCCTGCCGGTGGGCGGCGAACTGGGGGAGCTGCTGGAGGGGTTCAATGACATGGCCTCCCAGCTGGAGGCTTACAACGAAGCCAACATCGAGGAGCTCACCGCCGCCCAGGTGAAGCAGCAATCGCTGATCGCCACCATGGCCGACGGCGCCCTGCTGCTCGATGCCGAGGGGCGGCTGGTGCTGGTGAACCCCACCGCGCGCCGGCTGTTCCGCTGGGAGGGCCGCAAGCTGGAGGGCAGCCTGGTGGGCGATGAGCTGCCGGAGCTGCTGGCCCTCGAGCTGCAGGCCCCGCTCGACAGCCTGCTGGGCGGTGAGAAGGACAGCAGCGATGTGCGCTGCAGCTTCGGCGAGCCGCCCCGCACCCTGCGGATCGTGTTGCAGTCGGTGCGGGACGCCAGCGGCGAAAGCCTCAAGGGCATCGCCGTGACCATCCAAGACCTCACCCGCGAGGTGGAACTCAACGCCGCCCAGAGCCGTTTCATCAGCAACGTCTCCCACGAACTGCGCACGCCGCTGTTCAACATCAAGAGCTACGTGGAAACCCTGCACGACCTGGGGGATCAACTCAGCGACGAAGACCGCAAGGAATTCCTGGCCATCGCCAACGCCGAAACCGATCGGCTCACAAGGCTGGTGAACGACGTGCTCGACCTCTCGCGCCTGGAGAGCGACCGGGTGTGGGCCATGGGGCCGGTGGAGCTGCGGCCGGCGATGGAGCAGACCCTGCGCAATTACCGCCTCAACGCCGAAGACAAGGGGGTGGACCTGCAGCTGGCGGTGGACGAGCAGCTGCCGGCGGTGCGCGGCAACTGGGATCTGCTGCTGCAGGTGTTCGACAACCTGGTGGGCAACGGGCTCAAGTTCACCGCCAGCGGCGGACGGCTGCAGCTCAGCGCCTACCCCTGGCCCGACACCTGCACCCTTGACCCGAGCACCGCCCCCGGCGGCGACAACCCCGCCTGCGCCCTCACCGCACCGCTGCCGCGGCTGCGGGTGGAGATCGCCGACACCGGCTCCGGCATCTCCCGGGAAGACCAGCAGCGCATCTTCGAGCGCTTCTACCGGGTGGAAAACGCCGTGCACACGGAGGTGGGAACGGGCCTGGGCCTCTCGATCGTGCGCGGCATCCTCGAGAAGCACGGCGCCAGCATCCGCATGGCCAGCGAACTGGGGGTGGGCACCACCTTCTGGTTCGACCTGCCCCTGGAGCAGGCCGACGCCACCGAACTGGGGCTGCAGCTGGAGCGCCGCAGCCCCAGCTAGGGGCGGCCCCTACAGGCGATCGTCGCCGGAAACGCCCTGCACGATGCGCGAGAGCTCGCTGCGCTCGTCGGTGTTGATGCGGTGGGGCACACCGCTGATGATCCGCTCGAAGTTGGAGAAGGAATCTTTGATCTCCGGGCCGTTGCCCGTGATCATGAACTCGCGGATGCCCTTGTCGTGCCAGGAGCCGCGCATCTTGAACACGTTGAGGGCACGGGCCATCTCGCCGCGGATCTCCACGTACTGCAGCAGCAGGATCGTGTCGGTGATCGTGGAGATGTGGGAGTCGGTGATCGAATGGCTGCCCATGAACTCCTCGGAGGTGTTCGTGAAGAAGCCGGCGATCTCCTCCTGCTTGGCGTAACCCGTCACACCGATCACAAACTGGCGGAAGGCGTTGTGGCTGACGCCGCGGGCCAGGGCCGAGAGCGAATCGATCGCCATCCGTGATGGCTTGAACTGGCCAATCTCGGTTTTGATGATCTGCAGGTGATCCTCCAGACCGGTGGATTCCGGGTAGGCGCAGATGATCTTGAGCAGGCCATCGCGCTCCATCTGCTCGAAATCGATGCCCCAGCTGGTGGCGTTGCGCAGCAGCTGGGCGCGGGATTCCTCGTAGGCGAACAGGATCGCCCGCTCCTTGTTGGCGCAGGCGTTCTCCACGAATTTGCTCACCAGCAGCGTCTTGCCGGTGCCGGTGGCGCCGGTGGCCAGGATGATCGAATCCTTGAAGAAGCCGCCGCCGCACATTTCGTCGAGCCGCGGCACCCCGGAGCTGACCCGCA
>RHBP01000141.1 GCA_010030955.1 Synechococcaceae bacterium WBB_10_009
GGCTTCTGGGCCGGGGGTTACCGGGAGGTGCGGCGCGAGCTGCGCGGGCGCTACCCGCGGCACCCCTGGCCGGAAGACCCCACCCAGGCCATCGCCACCGCCCTCACCAAACGGCGGCTGCAGGCGGATCAATCCCAGAGGTGAGCAAACCCGAAGTGCCGCAGGCCCTCGGCGATGCCGGCACAGCCCTCACCCCGGGCCCGGTACACCGAGGGCAACCGGGGCAGCTGGGCCACCAGATCCGGTTCGGCGTTGGCCACCATCACCCCCTTGAGGCCCGTCTCGAACATGGCCAGGTCGTTGAGGCTGTCGCCGGCGGTGACCACCGTGGCGGCGTCCACCTCCAGCCACCGCAGCAGGCTGAGCAGGGTGCTGCCCTTGTTCACCCCCGCGGGCAGCACATCGAAATAGCGGCTGTCGGAGATCAGGCAATCCACCCCGTGGGCCTCCAGCGCTGGGATCAGGCCGTGGTCAAACCGCTCCAGATCGATGGTGTAAGCCAACCGCCGACTGCTGTGCACCGGCTGGGGTGACAGCCCCGGCTGGGCCTCCAGCAGGGGCAGCAGGCGTTGCTCGAGGCCGCTCCAGCGGGCCTCGATCGGATCCACCGCCAGGGGCACCGGCAGCAGCGAGGCGCCACAGGCCACGGTGCAGCCCACGTCACCGATCACCAGGTGGGGGGCCGCCAGACCGATCGGCTCGTCCTCCTGCAACACCCGGGCGATGGCGTTCAGGTCGCGGCCGGTGCAGAACACGTGCAGCACCCGCTGGCGCTGGCGCGCCAGCCAGCGGTAGAAGCGCCGGCGCTCCGGCGTGGCACCCCCCAGCAGGGTGCCATCGAGGTCGGTCACCAGCACCAGCTCCGGCCGCTCCGGCAGGGGTGCCGATAGCTGCCGTTGCAGTTGCTGGCGCAGGGAGGGCACGGGGGCGGCGGCCGCTGCCGCCAAACGTATCGCCCGCCCTGCAGCCATGGGCCAGACTGCCCTTCACGACGCACCTGTGGGCACCCTGGCTCGCCTCTACGCCAAAAACCGCCGCGACGGGGCCCGCCTGATCAGCACCGCGCTGGTGATCACCAGCATCGGGGCCATCCGCATCGATCACCCCATTGGCCAGGTGGTCACGGTGCTGGGCAGCCTGGTGAGCCTCTACTGGTGGAGCTGCTACCGGCGCCTGGAGGGCTGAGCCGTGGGCAGCGAAACCGGCCTGCCGCGCTACAGCGTCGCGGCCCTCAACCAGGCGATCGGATCGCTGCTGGAGCGGGGGTTTGCGCCGCGGTTTCTGCTGGATGCCACCGTGTCGCGACCCCAGCTGAAGAAGGGACACCTCTGGCTCACCCTGGTGGATGGCGACGCCTCCATCGGGGCGGTGGTGTGGGCCTCCCAGCTCAGCAAACTCAGCCACCAACCCCAGGAGGGCGATGGGGTGGTGGTGGTGGGCAAGCTCAATTTCTGGGCCAGCCGCGCCAGCCTCACGGTGCAGGTGCTCGACCTGCGCCCCAGCCTCAGCAGCGTGCTGCGCCGCTTTGAGCAGGTGCGCCAGCAGCTCGAGCCGGAGGGCCTGCTCGACCCCGAGCGCAAACGGCCCCTGCCCGCCCTGCCCGCGGCGGTGGCCCTGCTCACCAGCAGCCCCAGCTCCGCCCTGGCGGACATGTTGCGCACGGCCCAGGAGCGCTGGCCCGCCACCCGAATCCACGTGGTGCCGATCCCCGTGCAGGGGGCGGTGGAGGAACAAATCTGCGGCCGACTGGCGGCCGTGATCGCCGCCGCAGGCGAGCTGGGGATCGAGGCGATCGTGCTGGCCCGCGGCGGCGGCAGCCGGGAGGACCTGGCGGTGTTCGATGGCGAGCAGCTGGCCCGGGCCCTTGCCGCCAGCCCGCTGCCGGTGGTCACCGGATTGGGCCATGAGGACGACACCACCGTCGCCGACCTGGTGGCGGACTACCGGGCCGCCACCCCCACCGCCGCCGTGGTGCGGCTGCTGCCGGATCGGGCCCAGGTGGCCCTCACCCTCCACCAGCGGCGTACCCAGTTGCGCCAGCTGCTGCGACACCGGCTGGAGCAGGAACGGCTGCGGCTGGGGGGCCAGCGGCAGCGGGTGCTGCAGCTCCACCCCCGCCTGCTGCTGGAGCAGCTGCGGCAGCAGCTGCAGCAACGGCGGAGCTTGCTGCAGGCGCTCTCTCCGCAGCGGCTGCTGGAGCGGGGCTTTGCCCTGGTGGTGGGGGCGGACGGCCGGGTGCTGCATTCGGTGCGGGCGCTGCAACCGGGCGCGCCCCTCCACCTGGAGCTGGCGGACGGCAGGATCGATGCGGTGGTGCAGCAGGTGCATCCCCAGCCCAGCAACGACAACGCCCAGGCCCATGGCTGACAGCAAACCCAAACGCAAGGCCAAGGCCGCTGGTGGCAACGCCAGCCCCGAGCCCCAGTGGCTCCAGGAGGTGGAACTGCTCAGCTACCGCGACGCGCAGACCGCCCTCGAGCTCACCCTCGCCCACCTGCAATCCAGCGAGCTGGAGGTGGAGGAGATGGCGGGGCTGTATCGCCGTGCCGAGGCCTACGCCAACCGCTGTGAGCGGGTGCTGGAAACCGTGGAGCAGGAGGTGATCGAATGGAGCGCATGACGCCACCCACACCGCCGGCACCCGGCCCCATCCGTCCCCAACCCTGGCTGGCCTGGCTCTACCTGGCGCTCGCCGTGGCCGGCGGGGTGTTGCCATGGCTCGCCAACCTCGACTACATGCGCCAGTACGGCGCCAGCTTCGACATCAAGGTGTTTGTGGCGTTGGCCAACGCCAACCCCGCCGCCCAATCGCTCTCACGCGACCTGCTGATCGGCGCATCCGCCTTCACGGTGTGGATGGTGATCGAAAGCCGCCGCCTTGCCATGCGCCACCTCTGGTTGGTGCTGCTCAGCTCGGTGACGATCGCGTTTGCCTTCGCGGCGCCGCTGTTTCTGTGCCTGCGGGAACGGCGCCTGGCGGAGCTGGCGCGCGAGGGGGGAGTGTCAGGCGGCTGAGGGCCCGGACCGATCAGTCAACGCCCCATGGGCGTCAATCGCGGTCCTTCACCTCGCTCACCTGCACGTCGATCACCGCATCAGCGGCGGCAGGCTCCTGGCGTGGGGAGGGGGAGCCCGTGGCGGCCTGATCAAACACCGCCCCGCAGGCGGGGCATTGGGCCGTGGCCAGGCTGCTGGTGCCGCAGACGCTGCAGACCCGCATCCGGCTCTTGAACCACTGCCAGGCCAGCAGGCCGGCCCCGGCGAGCACGAGGGGGCCAAACACCAACAACAGGGTGAACCCCTCCAACACATCCACGAACAGCCGCGCCGTGAACCCCGGTGCGAGCAACAGCAGGGCCAGGGCCGTGATCCAGATCCAGGGAATGGGGCGCTGCATCAGGGACTGGTGTCAAAGGGCCTGAAGACCAGCTCCATCATCCTCGCTGCGGGGCTGCGCTCGGGTGAGCACCACGCTCAGGGCGATTCCGAAATACAGCACCAATGCCACCAACCACACCCACAGGCTCAGAAGCAGGACACCACCGATCACGCCATAGGCCTGGAAACTGGCACCCAACGACAACACACTGCGGCCCACGGCGGCGTTCAACAGCGTGAGCACAGTGCCAATCAGCACGGCACCGGGGAGACAAGCCGCCCCCGCCATGCGACGACTGGGCAGCAACACCAACACCCCGTAGGCGAGCCCGAACGCCAACCCGAGGCTGAGCACGAAATCCAGCAGCGCCGGCACCGGCGACCACAGGCGCAGGTCGTGGGGCAACAGCTGCTGCAACTGCAGCCGCCAGCTGCCGGGACGCAACAATCGCAGGCTGGTGGTGAGTTGATCCAACACCACAAAAAAGCCAATCAACAACACCAGGCCAGCGGCCTCAACCCGCACGCGGATGAAACGCTGCACCGGTTGCCACCAATGGTCGGGCGGTTGCAGAACGGGCCGCAACCCCCAGAGCCGGTCGGCGCCACGCTTCAGGCTCAGGTAGGCGTTGGTGGAGGAGATCAGCAGGAACACCACACCCAACACCCCAGCCCCGAGGCCCTGGCGGACCAACTTGGCGAGGGTGGAGGCCACCATCGGCACCACGGAGGCGGGCAGAAACTGATCGGCAAGGCCGATCACTTGCTCAGACAAACCATCGATCCGGCCCAGGACGCGGCCGGCCACCGCCAGGGCAATCAGCAGGATCGGAAAGATGGACTGCAGCGTGTGATAGGCAAACGCCGCACTCAGATCGATGCAATCGTGGCGATCCCACAGGCGGTAGGCCTGCCACAGCCGGCGCAAGCGGGAGTGCGACAAGCGCACTTGCAGGCTGGTCAAACGGCGTCGCACGGGATCAGCTGGAACGCCAGAAGACCGGCAGCGTAGGGGCGCGTGGGGGCCGTGGATGCCAGAGCGTCAAAAAACCAGACAACAAAAAAGCCACCCTTAAGGGTGGC
>RHBP01000142.1 GCA_010030955.1 Synechococcaceae bacterium WBB_10_009
TGCGGCGGCGGGCAGGCGTGGACACGCCTCCACCAGTGTGCGCGTGATCGCCGTCTGAGGATCGCGCAGCAGTTGGTCGCCGGGGCCCTGCTCCACGATGCGCCCCGGCATCGTGCACCGCCTCGACAAGGACACCACCGGGTGCATCGTGGTGGCCAAAAGCCAGGAGGCCCTGGTGAAGCTGCAGGTGCAGATCCAGCAGCGGGTGGCCTCGCGCGAGTACCTGGCGGTGGTGCATGGGGTGCCCGGCGGCGACCGGGGCACGATCATCGGGGCCATCGGCCGCCACCCCGTCGACCGCAAAAAGTACGCCGTGGTGCACGACGGCTCCGGCCGCCACGCCTGCACCCACTGGACGCTGCTGGAGCGGCTCGGCGATTACGCCCTGCTGCGCTTCAAGCTCGACACCGGCCGCACCCACCAGATCCGGGTGCACTGCGCCCACATCGGCCATCCGATCGTGGGCGATCCGGTGTATTCCCGCTGCCGCAAGCTGCCCATGGCCCTGCCCGGCCAGGCCCTGCATGCGGTGCAGCTGGGGCTTGACCATCCCATCAGCCGGGAGCGGTTGGTGCTGCAGGCAGGCCCCCCTGCCGGAGGTGTTCGACAAGCTGCTCAGGCAGTTGCGGCGGCGGGCAGGCGTGGACACGCCTCCACCAGTGTGCGCGTGATCGCCGCCTGGGGATGGCGCAGCAGCTGATCGCCGGGGCCCTGCTCCACGATTCGCCCGCCATCCAGCACGATCACCCGCTGGCAGAAGCCGCTGGCCACCGCCAGGTCGTGGGTCACGAAGATCATCCCCAGCCCCAGGCGCCCCTGCAGATCCCGCAGCAGCTGCAGCACCTCCGCCTGCACCTCCGCATCGAGCATGCTCACGCTCTCATCGCAGAGCAGCACCTGGGGCTCGAGCACCAGGGCCCGGGCGATGGCCACCCGCTGCTGCTGGCCGCCCGAGAGCTGGCGGGGCAGGCGCCGCTCAAAGGCCTCCGGTGGGTTGAGCCCCACCGCCGCCAGCAGTTCCCGGGCCCGCTGGCGCGCCGCCGCCCGGCTGGCCAGGCCATGGATGCGCAGCGGATCGGCGATGGCATCCCCCACGGCCATGGCCGGGTTGAGGCAGGCCAGGGGGTCCTGAAACACCATCTGGATGCGCCGCCGGGCCCGCCGCAGCGGTTTCCCCCGCAGCTGCCGCAGGTTCTGGCCCTGCAGGCGCACGCTGCCGCCCCGCACCGGCACCAGCCCCATCAGGGCGCGGCAGAGGGTGCTCTTGCCGCAGCCGGAGGCCCCCACCACGCCCACGGTCTCCCCCTCGCGCAGGGTGAGGCTCACCCCATCCACGGCGCGGTACCAGCGGCGGCTCCAGGGCAACCCGGGCAGCGGATGCCAGCAGCGCAGGTCGCTGAGCTCCAGCAGCACGGGCGCCTCGGCCGCTGCGGCGGGGGTGCGCCCCCCTTCCCGGGCCCGGGCTGCCCCCACCAGGCGCTGGGCCAGGGGGGAGGCGGGCCGCAGCAGCAGCTGCTGGGCCTCGGCCTGCTCCACCAGCCGCCCCTGGTCGAGCACGGCGATTTGCTGGCACCAGCGGCCGGCCATGGCCAGGTCGTGGCTGATCAGCAGCAGCGCACTGCCCGACTCCTCACACAGCTGGCACAGCTCCGCCATCACCTGGCCGGCCACCGCCACATCCAGGCTGGTGGTGGGCTCATCGGCGATCACCAGGGCCGGCTCCAGGGCCATGGCTAGGGCGATGGCCAGGCGCTGGCGCATGCCGCCGCTGAATTCGTGGGGGTAGCTGGAGAAGCGGTCGGCGCGGATGCCCACCCGTTCCAGCAGCATCTCGGCCCGCAGCCGCACCTGGTGGCGCCGCCAGGCGGGCCGGTGCTGGGCCAGGGTGTCGCTCAGGTGCTCGCCAATGCTCAGCAGCGGATTGAGCCGGGTCATCGGGTCCTGGAACACCAGGCCCACCGCCTCCCCCCGCAGCTGCCGCAGGGCGCCGCGCCGCAGCCGGCGTGGATCCTGGCCGCACAGCTCCAGGCCCCCGCTGCAGCGGCTGCCCTGGGGCAGCAACTGCAGCACCGCACGCGCCACCGTGCTTTTGCCGCAGCCCGAGGGGCCCACCAGCGCCAGCCGCTGGCCGGCCTGCAGCTGCAGATCCAGGCCGTCGAGGGTGTTGTGCTCGGCCCCTGGGTAGCAGACATTGAGCTGCTGCAGGTGCAGCACCGGCCCGCTGCGGCGTGCTGGTGTCATGGCCGGCAGCCCCAACCCAAGGCCCCCCCAGGCTGCCAGCGAATTCGATTGGGGTTGCACACCGGGGGTCGGTTTGTGTGAAGCCGCTGCATACGATGGATCAAATTGCTGCGCGCCATGCTGCAGGCGGTGCCCGACACGGCTGAAGCGGCTGCCCCCGGGGCAGCGGCAGCGGTGTTGGCCGGCCCCCAGCTCGGCCCGCAGGCCATCCACGGCCCCGACGATTACGGCATCGCCCTGCCCGACTGGCTGCGGCGCTGCATCGAGCACGTGCCCCCCGGCGCCGGCGACAGCTGCCCCACCGACACCGAGGGGCTGCTGGCGGCGGCCTTCCACTTCGCCTACCAGCTCCACGACGGCCAGGTGCGCGCCAGCGGTGAGCCCTACATCTGCCATCCGGTGGCGGTGGCCGATCTGCTGCGGGACATCGGTGCCAGCGCCAGCGTGATCGCCGCCGGCTTCCTGCACGACGTGGTGGAGGACACGGAGGTCACCCCCGACGAGATCGAGCAGCACTTCGGCGCCGAGGTGCGCGGCCTGGTGGAGGGGGTCACCAAGCTCGGAGGCATTCACTTCACCAACAAAACGGAAGCCCAGGCGGAAAACCTGCGGCGCATGTTCCTGGCCATGGCCAGCGACATCCGGGTGGTGTTGGTGAAGCTGGCGGATCGCCTCCACAACATGCGCACCCTTGGGGCGCTGAAGCCCGAGAAGCAGCAGCGCATCGCCCGGGAGACGCGCGAGATCTATGGCCCCCTGGCCAACCGGCTCGGCATCGGAAGGCTGAAGTGGGAACTGGAGGACCTGGCCTTCAAGATCCTGGAGCCGGAGGCCTTCCGCGAAATTCAGCAGCAGGTGTCCACCAAGCGCTCTGAGCGGGAGGACCGGCTGGGGGTCACCGCTGGCCTGCTGCGCGACCGGTTGGTGGCGGCGGGTCTGGAGGGGTGCGACGTGAGCGGTCGGCCCAAACACCTCTATGGCATCTGGAGCAAGATGCAGCGCCAGCAGAAGGCGTTCCACGAGATCTACGACGTGGCCGCCCTGCGGATCATCTGCCCCAACCTGGAGAGCTGCTACCGCGCCCTGGCGGTGGTGCACGACACCTTCCGGCCGATCCCGGGCCGGTTCAAGGACTACATCGGTCTGCCCAAGCCCAACGGCTACCAATCGCTGCACACGGCGGTAATCGGTCGCCATCGCCCGATCGAGGTGCAGATCCGCACCGCCGAGATGCACCAGGTGGCGGAGTTCGGCATTGCCGCCCACTGGAAATACAAGGAGGGGGGATCCCCCGCCGCCTCCGGTGCCGATGCCGAACGGTTCAACTGGCTGCGGCAGCTGGTGGATTGGCAGAAGGACGACGGCGGCGAAGACAGCGGCGACTTCCTGCGCTCGATCAAGGAGGACCTCTTCGATGAGGAGGTGTTCGTGTTCACCCCCAAGGGGGATGTGGTGGGCTTGCGCAAGGGATCCACCGCGGTGGACTTCGCCTACCGGATCCACTCCGAGGTGGGCAACCACTGCCAGGGCGTGCGCATCAACGACCGCCTTTGCCCGCTGGCCACACCGCTCCAGAACGGCGACTTCGTGCAGATCGTGACCTCCAAGGCCGCCCACCCCAGCCTTGATTGGCTCAACTTCGTGGCCACCCCCACGGCGCGCAACCGCATCCGCCAGTGGTACAAGAAAAGCCACCGCGACGAGAACATCCAGCGGGGCACGGCCATGCTCGAACGCGAGCTGGGCCGCGACGGCTTCGATGCCCTGCTCAACGGCGAGGCGATCGCCAAGGTGGCCCGCCGCTGCAACCTGGTGGGCACCGAGGATTTGCTGGCGGCCATCGGCTTCGGCGGAGTCACCCTGCACCAGGCGCTCAACCGCCTGCGGGAGGAGCTGCGGCTGGCGTCCGCCGTGGCGGCCCCGGTGCTCAGCAACGAGGAGCTGGCCCGCAATGTGTCCGCCCAGGGGGAGCAGGGGGCTGGTGCCGCCGTGCCCGCCACCACCCATGGGGATGCCAGTCCGATCCAGGGGCTGGAGGGGTTGGAGTACCGCCTTGGCGGCTGCTGCAGCCCCCTGCCCGGCGAGTCGATCGTGGGCACCGTGGCCCTCGGCAACCACGGCATCACCATCCATCGCCAGGACTGCGCCAACCTCGCCGCCGTGCCGGCGGAGCGGCGGCTGCCGGTGCAGTGGAACCCATTGGCCGCCAGCG
>RHBP01000143.1 GCA_010030955.1 Synechococcaceae bacterium WBB_10_009
CTGCTGCCCTGAATGCCGGAGCACTCGCCGTACCCCCTGCCGCGCCACTTCCAACGGGAGGAGGCGCAGCTGCAGCGGCACGGCATCAGCAGTTGGGCCCAGCTGGCGGCCCTCAGCGACGGGGAGCTGCGCCAACTGGCCAGCGGCGGCGGCGCCCTGGAGCGCCAACTGCGCAAGCTGCGGGGTCAGGCGCAGCTGGTGAGCGAGCTGGAGCTGGACCCCCACGAGGCTGCCCTGCTGCTCTACGCCGGCATCGCCAGCAGCCAGGGGCTGGCGGCGGCCTCGCCGCAGCAGCTGCTCACCCAGCTGGGGCGGCTGGAGCGCTCGCTGCTGGGCATGGCGCCGGCGCGGGTGGATGCCGCCACCGTGCGCCGCTGGATCCAGCGGGCCCAGGCCCGCCGCCCAGGGCCGGGGGGCTCCGGTCGCTCGGCGAACTGACCCCCACCCCCGGGCAGCCGCCAGCCACAACCCTGGAATAGGTCCATGGCCCCCCTGCACCCGCACATCCCCCTCCCCCGGCTGATGCCGGTGCTGGGTGCCGCCCTGCTTGCCCTCACGCCGGCGGCGGCCCTGGCCAACTCGCCCCTGCTGGATTCGGTGAAGCGCAACCCGCAGCGGGCCCGCGAGATCTGTGCCGAACTCAAAGCCCTCAACGCCCAGGGGCTCTCCTACACATCAGCCCAAGCGGTGGCCCAGGTGGCCTCCCGCCAGGGGCTGAACAACACCGACGCCGAAATCCTGTCCACCTACGTGGTGGGGCTCTACTGCCCCGACGTGCGCTGAAGTGAGCGCCGGCGGGCGCGATCTCTGGCTGGAGCTGCCCGACGGCGTGCGCCTGGTGAGCCGCCTGTGGACACCGGCGGGCGAGGGGCCGTGGCCGGTGCTGCTGATGCGGCAGCCCTACGGTCGCGCCATCGCCTCCACGGTGACCTACGCCCACCCGCGCTGGTACGCCGACCGCGGCTTTGCGGTGGTGGTGCAGGACGTGCGCGGCCGCGGTGATTCCGACGGTGACTTCGGCGGCTTCGCCCAGGAGGCGGAGGATGGCACCCGCACCTTGGCCTGGGTGCGCCAGCAGCCCTGGTGCAACGGCCGCATCGGCAGCTACGGCTTCTCCTACCAGGGGTTGACCCAGCTGCTCCTGGCCGACCCGGACCAGCTGCCAGACGCCCTGGCCCCGGCCCTGTGCGGCCTCGATGAACGGGCGCACTGGGCCTGCAGCGGCGGCGCCCCCTGGTGGGCCCTGGGGCTGGCCTGGGGGCTGCAACTGGCGGCCCAGGGCTGCCAGCGCCGCGGCGAAGGGGCCGCCTGGCGCGCCATCCGCAGCAGCCTCAGCAGCGGCGCCTTCCTGGAGGAGGGGCTGGAGCTGCTGCGCCGCCACGACCCCGACGGCATGGGCCTGGGCTGGTTGCTGGCCGACCCCACCCGTCCGGAGCAGTGGCGGCGCCACGAGCCACCGCAGGCGCTCTGGCGCCGGCCGATGCTGCTGATCGGCGGCTGGCACGACCCCCACCTGGCGGGGGTGCTCGAGCTGTGGGAGCGGGCCAGCGCGGCCGGGGGCAGCCCGATGCTGCGGATTGGCCCCTGGAGCCACCTGCAGTGGCAGGGGGGCATCGATGCCCTGCAGCTGGACTTTTTCAACCGGCACCTCAAGGGGCCAACGCCAACCCCAGAGCCCAGCCCCGCAGCAAACACACCGGCCATCCAGCTGCAAGCCATCACCGGCGGCCCATGGCAACCCGCCGACCCACGGCGCAGCTCCGGCCAGCGCTGGGGCCTGGCCAGCATCGGCCTGGCGGCGGTGGACAGCCAAGAGGGCCGGTTGCTGGAGCCCGGCAGCGCCCCAGAGCCGGGCACCCCTGGGGCGGGAACGGTGCTGTTGGTGCACGACCCCTGGCGGCCCCTGCCGGGCCGCGGCGGCCATCTCGGGCTCGATGCCGGCGCGGTGGAGCGGGGCGACCTCGACCAGCGGGCCGATGTGGCCTGCTTCAACGGCGCCGCGGCCACCGCAGCGCTGGAGCTGCTGGGCCAACCGCAGCTCGAGATCATGGCGGCGGCGGATCAGCCCGGCTTCGACCTCTGCGCCGCCCTGTCGGTGCTGCGGCCCGACGGCAGCGTGCTGCAGATGAGCACCGGGGTGGCGCGCTTTCTGGGGGAAGGCTGCCTGGAGCCCCAACGGCGGATCGTGGCCCTGCAACCGGTGCTGCTCCAGCTGCAACCCGGGGAGCGGCTGCGGTTGTCGCTGGGGCCGGCGGCCTGGCCCCAGATCGCCGTCAACCCCGGCGATGGCTCCCGGCCCCTGGGGGGCAGCGGCCCCCGGCACCGCACCATCACGGTGGCCCTGCAGCTGGAAGGCGCGGAGCTGAGCATGCAGCCGTTGGTTGGGGCAAACTGAGGCCCGTTTTCCCCGCCCCCTGATGCTGCGCCCGGCCCGTCCCGCCGCCCTTGGCCTGCTGGCCGCCACCGGGCTGAGCACCGCACTCAGCACGGCCCTGAGCACGGGCCTCGCCGCCCTGCAGCCCGCCCCCCTGCGCGCCCAGCCCGCCGCCACCGCCAGCCCAGCGGCAGCCAAGCCCGCCCTCAGCACCGAGCAGGCCCGCGCCGCCGCCGTGCGCATCCTGGAGGCGATCCAATCCGGCGATGCCAACGCCCGCTTCGCCCAGTTCTCCGATCAGCTCAAGGCGGTGAGCAGTCCGTCGATGGTGGCGGCCACCATGCGGAGCCAACCGAAGGTGATCAGCTACCAGCTGCTGAGCGTGCGCAGCGGCCTCACCAACAGCACCGTGGAGGCCGAGATCCGCACGGCCCTGGGCAACCGCGTGCTGTTCATCGTGATCAACGGCAAGGGGCAGATCGAGCGTTACTACGTCGACCGGGCCGACGACCCCACCAGCAAGGTGGCCCTGCAGTTTGTGCAGGCCATCAGCACCGGCAACTTCATCACCGCCCACAGCTTCCTGAGCCCCAGCTTCCAGAAGGAGATCAGCCCCGCCGCCCTGCAGGCCAAATGGCTGGGGCTGCAGCGCGAAACCGGCAATTTCGTGAAGGTGGGCCGGGCCGTGGAGGCCGAGAGCACCCCGGACATGCGCCTGGTGCTGGTGAACGTGGCCTTCAACCGCCTCAGCGACAACCTCTACGTGATCCTCGACAGCTCCAACGAGATCATCGGCGTGGATTTCCCGGAGAACCCGGCGGGCCCCACTCCGGTTCGGTAGGCCGTTGCTGGCAGAAGCCCGGGGGAGCCGGAAAAGCGGCGTAAGCTCCCAGCCACGCTTCTGCGCTCAAACCTGTGCTGGCTCAGCTCGACTGGATGGTGGACGATGCCCAGCGCCTGGCGGAGTGCCGGCACGACCACCCCTTCGCGGTGTTGGGGCCCCAACCGCTGGAGAACGGCCACTGGGTGGTGCGGGTGTGGATGCCCGAGGCGGAACGGGTGGAGCTGATGGTGGGGGGCACGGCCCAGCCCATGGCCACCCCCCACCACCCCTGGATCTTCGAGGCCCAGCTGCCCAGCGACCCGGGCAGCGGCTACCAGGTGCACGTGCTGCGCGGCGGCATCGAGCACGTGGCCCACGACCCCTGGGCCTTCCGCGAGGAATGGATGGGCGAGCTGGACCGCCACCTGTTTGCTGAGGGCAACCACCACCACATCTGGGAGCGCATGGGCGCCCATGTGGTGACCCGCAACGGCGTCGCCGGGGTGATGTTCTGCCTGTGGGCCCCCAACGCCCGCAGCGTGTCGGTGCTGGGCAACTTCAACGGCTGGGATGGGCGCCACCACCCGATGCAATCGCGGCTAGGGGGCTGCTGGGAGCTGTTTGTGCCGGGCCTCAAGGCCGGTGAGATCTACAAATACGAGGTGCGCACCCAGGCGGGGCACTGCTACCAAAAGGCCGACCCCTACGGCTTCCGCCACGAGGTGCGCCCCAACCACGGCTCCGTGGTGGAGCCCCTGGCGGGTTACACCTGGGGCGACGGCGCCTGGATGCAGGAGCGCGACAGCCGCAACCCGCTCGACCAGCCGATTGCGGTGTACGAGATGCACCTGGGCAGCTGGATGCACGCCGCCGCTGACCAGCCCTACATCGAGGCCGATGGCACCCCCCGCCCGCCGGTGCCCGCCGCCGACCTCAAACCCGGCGCCCGCCTGCTCACCTACCCCGAACTGGCGGATCGGGTGATCCCCTATGTGAAGGCCCGCGGCTTCACCCACATCGAGCTGATGCCCCTCTCGGAGCACCCCTTCGATGGCTCCTGGGGTTACCAAGTCACCGGCTGGTACGCCCCCACCAGCCGCTTCGGCCAGCCCGATGAATTCCGGGCCTTCGTGGATCGCTGCCATGCCGAGGGCATCGGCGTGATCCTCGATTGGGTGCCAGGCCACTTCCCCAAGGACGCCCACGGCCTGGCCTTCTTCGACGGCCAGCACCTCTACGAGCACGCCGA
>RHBP01000144.1 GCA_010030955.1 Synechococcaceae bacterium WBB_10_009
GCACACCCCGGCGAAGCCGAAGTGGCGCGCCTCATCGCAGCAGCGCAGCACCGCCTCCTGGCCCTGGTGGGGATCCAGCAGGGCGTGGTCGATCAGGGGGGCGAGATCGGGGAGGTCGCGCAAACGGAGCGGGCGCGCGGGGCGCCGGGGGTTGGGGCCAGTTTCAGCCCTTGGCCTGGATCACGCCGTAGCCGCCGTGGTTGCGCCGGTACACCACCTGCAGCTCGCCGCTGCCGGCGTCGCGGAACAGGTAGAAGTCGTGGTCGATCAGCTCCAGCTGCTGCAGGGCCTGCTCCAGCCCCATGGCGGGCATGGCGAAATACTTGCGCCGCACGCCGCGGCTGGGGAGGCTGGCTTCCTTGCCCTCCACCAGGGAGCCCTGAACCGCCTCGTCGCCGGCCAGTTCCGCCAGGCTGGGGGTGTGGCTGGCGTGGTGCCCGGCGCTGTGGTGGTGGTCGCCATGGCGATCCTTGTAGCGGCGCAGCTGGCGGGTGAGCTTGCCGGCCACCAGATCGATGCTGGCGTAGAGGTTTTCGCTGCGCTCCTGGGCGCGGATCACGGTGCCGTTGGCAAACACGGTGACCTCGGCGGTCTGCTGCGGCACCCGCGGGTTGCGGGCCACCGAGAGGTGCACATCCGCCTCCTTCACCATGCCGTCGAAATGGCCGATGGCCCGCGAGAGCTTGTCCTGCGTGTAGTCGCGGATGGCTGGAGTCACCTCCAGATTGCGGCCGTGGATCAACAGCTTCATCCCGTGACTCCCAAGGCGGTGGGGATCTCCAAACGCTAGGAACGGAGGGTGAGTTGCACCATGGGCGACGCAATCTGTTTCCAAGCGCAGCGGCCGGTGCCCTTCCCGCTGGCCTGGCGCTGGCAGCAACAGCTGCAGGGGCGGTTGCTGGCGGCCCCGCAGGGGCCCGATGCCGTGCTGCTGCTCGAGCATGAGCCCTGCTACACCCTGGGCCGCGGCGCCGATGAACGCTTCCTGGGGTTTGATCCCGAGGATCCGCCAGCCCCGCTGCACCGCATCGACCGCGGCGGTGAGGTCACGTTCCACGCCCCCGGGCAGTTGGTGCTCTACCCCGTGCTCAACCTGCAGCGCCACGGCGCCGATCTGCACGGCTACATGCGGCAGCTGGAGGGGGTGGTGATCGACCTGCTGGCAGAGCTGGGCTTGCGGGGGGAGCGCATCGAGGGGCTCACCGGGGTTTGGCTGGAGGGGCGCAAGGTGGCGGCCATCGGGGTGGGGGGTCGCCGCTGGATCAGCCAGCACGGCCTGGCCCTGAATGTGGATGTGGGCCTGGAGGGCTTCCGCCATGTGGTGCCTTGCGGCATCGCCGATCGGCCGGTGGCCCGTCTTCGGGATTGGCGGCCGGAGCTCCGCAGCGGGGCGCTGCGGTTGCCGTTGCTGGAGGCCTTCAGCCGCCGCTTCGGGTTGCGGCTGCGTCCGCCCCAGCCCCCAGAAGCCCTGCAGGGGTGGTAAGACCGGTGCCACCCGTGGCGCCGCCTCCGCTCCGCATGGCCCGTTCCCTGCCCACCGCTGCCGTGCACTGGCAAGGGTCCCGCCGCGACCGGCGGGCCCTTGCCCAACGCCACGACTGGAGCGGCCTTAGCGGCCTGGAGCAGCTGTGGGCCGCGCTGGCGCAGCGCTACGGCGATGCCCTGGCCCTCGATGCCCCCCACGCCAAGCCCGCCGAGCAGCTGAGCTTCCGCCAGCTGCACCAGGGCATCGAGCAGGCGGCGGCGGGCTTTGCCGCCCTGGGGATCCGCAGCGGCGATGTGGTGGCGCTGTTCTCGGAGAACGGCCCCCGCTGGCTGCTGGCCGACCAGGGCCTGATGCGCCTGGGGGCCGCCGATGCGGTGCGGGGCAGCGGTGCCCCGATCGAGGAGCTGCACTACATCGCCGCCGACAGCGGCGCCGTGGCATTGGTGTTGGAGTCGGCGGAGCTGCTGCAACAGCTGCAGCGCAGTGGTGCCCTGCCGGCCCGGCTGCGCTGTGTGGTGCTGCTGCAGGGGGAGGCGCCGGATGGGCCGCCGGGGCTCACCTGCGTGGGTTGGGAGGAGCTGATGGCCCGCGGCGCGGCCGCCCCGGCGCCACCGATGCCGCAGGGGGGCGAGCAGCGGCTGGCCACGGTGCTCTACACCTCCGGCACCACCGGCGAGCCCAAGGGGGTGCCCCTCAGCCACGCCAACCTGCTGCACCAGCTGCGGCACCTGGGGGTGGCGGTGGCCCCCAACCCCGGCGACCGGGTGCTGAGCGTGCTGCCCATCTGGCACGCCTACGAGCGCAGTGCCGAATACTTCCTGCTCTCCTGCGGGTGCGCGCAGACCTACACCACCCTCAAGCAGTTGCGGCCCGACCTGCAGCGGGTGCGCCCCCACTATTTGATCAGCGTGCCGCGGCTGTGGGAGGCCCTGCTCGGCGGCTTTGAGGATGCCCTGGCGGCCATGCCCGCCAGCCGCCAGCGGCTGCTGCGCTCCGCCCTGGCCCTGAGCCGCTTCCATGGGCTGAGCCGCCGCACCGCCGCCGACCGCACCCTGGCGCCGGAACCGATGCCGCGGCGGATCACGGCGGCCGCGGCGGCGCTGCTGAGCTGGCCGCTGCACCGCCTGGCCGCGGCGGTGCTGTGGCCCAAGGTGCGCCAGCAGCTGATCGGCGGGCGCCTGCGCACGGCCATCAGCGGTGGTGGCGCCCTGGCGATCCATGTGGATGGCTTTTTTGAGGCCATCGGCATCGAGCTGCTGGTGGGCTACGGGCTCACCGAAACCAGCCCGGTGCTCACCTGCCGGCGCCGCTGGAACAACCGCCGCGGCAGCTCCGGCCAACCGCTGCCCGGCACGGCGATCCGGATCGTGGATGCCGAGAGCGGTGCCCCCCTGGCGGTGGGGCAGCGGGGCCGGGTGTTGGCCCGCGGCCCCCAGGTGATGGGGGGGTACCTGGGCAAGCCGGAGGCCAGCGCCAAGGTGCTCGATGGCGAGGGCTGGTTTGACACCGGCGACCTGGGGCAGCTGCTGGCCGACGGCACCCTGGTGCTCACCGGCCGCGCCAAGGACACGATCGTGCTGAGCAGCGGCGAGAACATTGAGCCAGGCCCCCTGGAGGAGTGCCTGGTGGCCTGCAGCCTGGTGGAGCAGGTGATGCTGGTGGGCCAAGACCGCAAGGCCCTCGGTGCGCTGGTGGTGCCCAAGCCGGAGGCCCTGGCCGCCTACGCCCAGGAGCAGGGGCTGGATCTCGGGGATGCCGCCCTGCTCAAGGCCCTCACCGGCCGCTTGAACCGCCGCCTGCAGGGGCGCCCCGGGGCGCGGCCCGATGAGCGGCTGGCGGGGGTGGCCCTGGTGGAGCCGTTCACGCTCGACAACGGCCTGCTCACCCAGACCCTCAAGCAGAAGCGCGATCGCATCGCCGCCCGCGATGCCACTGCGATCGAGGCCATTTACGGGCGTTGATCGCCGGAAACCCGCCCTGCCGGTGCGTTGCCGGCGGCGGGCTCGCCTGAGAAGCTGTGGCTCTTCGAAGCCCCCCCATGGCCGACGGCAGCCTTTCGATCAAGCGTTCGATCACGGTGCGGGCCGTGGTGACCCCCCGTTGGAAGGAGGACGCCGAGCGCGAGATCAGCAACGCCATCGTTGGCAGCGACGGCCAGCTGGCCCAGCTGGAGCAGGAGGGTCAGCAGCTGGTGGATGCGATCCGCAGCCAGAGCGCCAACCCCCTCGACCCCCGCGTGCAGGAGCAGGTGGCCTCCGTGCAGGAGCAGGTGGCGGCCAAGCGGGCCGAGCTGGAGGAGCAGAAGCGCCAGCTGCTGGAGCAGCAGGTGCAGGTGCGCGATCTGGAGATGGAGCAGATCGTGGAGCAGGGCCAGCTGGAGAGCTTCTGCGATGTGCGCGTTGGCGACAACTTGGTGGAGAAGTTGTCGGTGGCGGTGGTGGTGCGCGACGGCGTGATCGAGGCGATCGAGGGCCAGCTCTGAGCCCGGGGCCGGGGGCAGGAGCCACGTAAAATCCGCCCCAAACGAGCGGCAGACCTCCGTTGGCCACCCACGAAATCTTCATGCCCGCCCTCTCCTCCACGATGACGGAGGGAAAGATCGTGGAGTGGCTCAAAAAGCCCGGCGACAAGGTGGAGCGCGGTGAGTCGGTGCTCGTGGTCGAGTCCGACAAGGCCGACATGGACGTGGAATCGTTCAACGAGGGCTACCTGGCGGCGGTGTTGATGCCCGCCGGTGGCACCGCCCCGGTGGGCGAAACCATTGGCCTGATCGTGGAAACCGAGGCGGAGATCGC
>RHBP01000145.1 GCA_010030955.1 Synechococcaceae bacterium WBB_10_009
GCATCGAGCACCAGCTGGTCGCCCGCATGCCAGGTGGTGGGCAACTCCAGCGGGATGGCATGGCCGGGCTGGGTGTCGTCGAGGTAGCGCAGCAGCCCCCCCGCGGCCCGCAGGCCCAGGGGCATTTCCCCCAAGCCCAGGCCATCGAGGCTGGCCAGTTCAAAGCGCTTCAGCAGTGCGGTTTTGGCCTCCCGGGCGCTGAACGGGGTGCGCGGCAGACGGGTGAGCCGCAGGGCATCGGGGCACCAGGCGGGGGGTGGGGCGCCGCCGGGCTCCTCCTGGGTGGGCCACAGCACCTCCGCCGCATCCACCTGCAGCAGTTCCTGATGCAGCCGATCGCTGCCCTCCCGTTCGGTGACACGGAACTCCCCCGTGCTCACATCCGCCACCGCCAGGCCCCACTGGGAGCCGTCGCACACCACGGCGCAGAGCCAGTTGTTGCGGCGCGCGCTGAGCAGCCCCTCCTCCAGCACGGTGCCGGGGGTGAGCACCCGGGTGATGTCCCGCTTGAGCAGGGCCCCCTTGGCGGGGGTGGTCTCCAGGGGTGGTCTCCAGCTGGTCGCATAGGGCCACGCTGAGGCCGCGGCCCACCAGCTCGGCGCAGTAGCGCTCGGCGGCG
The DNA here is from genome assembly GCA_010030955.1 of Synechococcaceae bacterium WBB_10_009. Taxonomy (GTDB): domain Bacteria; phylum Cyanobacteriota; class Cyanobacteriia; order PCC-6307; family Cyanobiaceae; genus Vulcanococcus. The sequence continues at coordinate 620 of RHBP01000145.1, forward strand.
TGGTGGGGGATGCCGGCCATGGGCACGCGGCCGATGGCCTTGCCCGCCTCCTTGCCCGTGAGGGTGAGCTCCAGCAGCCGCGAGAGCTCGATGGCGTCTTCGAAGAAGCATTCGAAGAAGTCGCCCAGCCGGTAGAGCAGCACCCGCTCGGGATGGGCCGCCTTCAGCTCCACGTAGTGCCGCAGCATCGGGGTGAGCTGCTGCGGGTCCACCAGGCTGTGGTGGTGCCAGGGGGGCAGGTCGCCCTCGGAGGTGTCATGGCTGTCCTCGGCAGCTGCAGCCTCCAGCGGGTTCGCCGGCTCACCGGCCGGGATGGCCGGCTGCCGCCGCCTGCGGGGACGCGTGCTGGCTGCGGTGCTGTCTGTGTCCTCGTCCGGCGCGGCGGGGGCGTCACCCAGCGGGCTGCCGCCGAACAGATCGCCCTGCAGGGTGAGCTCGGGCGGCTGCTCGGCGGGCGCGGCCACGGCTGTGCTGGGCGAAAAGGCACCCGATCGTAGGGGTGGTCATCGGGCGCAGCAGCTCCGCCCGATTGCGTACAGCCTGCACGCCGTACAGACGCTGTCCAGGCTGTACAGATTGGCTGCGGCTCTCCGGCGGAGCACTCCGGCACCACCGCCGGTGCTCGGCTCTCCCGCCGCCACAACTTGTGAAGGAACTCCGCCGCCGGCCCCAGCCCGTGGGGCCCCCCATGGGAGAATCCACCAACTGACCGGCCGGCCCAGCCGCTGTTCCATGACGATCCTCAACACCCTCACCGTGCTGGCTTTGGTGGTGCTGTCGTTCGCGCTGATCGTGGCCGTGCCGGTGCTCTACGCCAGCGACGACACCAGCGGCCGCTCCAACCGCCTGATCCTGTTGGGTGGCCTGGCCTGGGTAGCCCTGGTGCTGGTCAACTGGGGCATGAGCTTCTTCGTGGTCTGAGCCCCAGCTCACCCCCTGCGTAGGCTGAGCGCAGCATCAAGCCTGGCCGCGTGACCGTTTTTGAAGGGCAGTTTGCGGGCGCTTCGGCCCTGAAGGTGGCCATTGTGGTGGCGCGCTTTAACGATCTGGTCACCGCCAAGCTGCTCAGTGGTTGCCTGGATTGCCTGGGTCGCCACGGCATCGACACCAGCCCCACGAGCGCCCAGCTGGACACCGCTTGGGTGCCGGGCAGCTTCGAGATTCCTTTGGTGGCCCAGCGCCTGGCGGCCAGCGGCCGCTACCAGGTGGTGATCACCTTGGGGGCCGTGATTCGCGGCGACACCCCCCATTTCGATGTGGTGGTGGCCGAAGTGAGCAAAGGTGTGGCCGCAGTTAGCCGCGATACGGGCGTGCCGGTGATTTTTGGCGTGCTCACCACCGACACCATGCAGCAGGCCCTGGAGCGGGCGGGCATCAAGAGCAACCTGGGCTGGAGCTACGGCCTGCAGGCGATCGAGATGGGCAGCCTCATGGCTGCGTTGCCATAGCAACGCTCTGCGGGATGTTCGGGCTGTCGGGGTTCACGCTCAGGCGCTGAAGGCTGGGCTGCAGCACCAGGTCCATGTCTTCCATCGGGATGGCACCCAACAGCACTTCGTTGCCCAGCACCATGGCCCCGGTGAAGCAACGGCGGTTGCCAAACCGCACTTCCACCGGCCCCATGTAGGGCACGCTGCGCCGGCGTCCATCGGCCAAGGTCACCTCGCGCATCTCCAGCTCCTGCAGTTGCAGCTGGATGGCGATGTGCTCAGGGATGCACAGGTGCACGGCGCCGGAATCTGCCAAAGCCTGCACGGTCAGTCCGTCCAGTCCCGGGACGGTTGGGTTCAGGAGTTCGACGGTGCCGCGGATCAATCCCATGGCCTGATCGCTCCTCAAAGCGTAGTGACACTGGATGAATGCCACCGCTGTTTCAGCCGGGGGCCTGGGGCGCTCGCCGGAGCAGCTGCTGGCTGGTCTCCAGCTCAAACCCCAGCTGCCGGTAAAAACCGGCGCTGTTGGTGGTCATCAGGTACACCCGCTCCACCTGCCGCAGCCGTGGGGTTTGCAGCAGCGCCTCCACCAGCTGGCGCCCGAGCCCCTGGCCTTGGAGATCCTCCGGGATCACCACATCCCACAGCACCGCGCGGAAGAGGCCATCGCTGCTGGCCCGGGCGAAGCCCACCAGCCGCCGGCCCCGCCACAGGCTCACCACCGCGGCACTGCCCGCCAGCATGCGCCGCAGCTGCGGCAGCGAGCGCCCCTGGGCCCAGAAGGCGTGTTGATCCAGCAGCCGTTGCAGCTTCCACAGGCCCCGGGTGGGCCGTAGCCCCGGCCCCAACCCCAGCCAGCGCAGGCCCGGGGCCCCTGGGGCGTGGATCAGGAGGCAGATGGCGTCCATGCCAACATCCTCCCAGTGAGCCGGAAGCGGCGTTGATGCAGCGCAAGGGCATCATCTTGGCCGGCGGCACGGGCACACGCCTGCATCCGATCACCCGCGGGGTGAGCAAGCAGTTGCTGCCGGTGTACGACAAGCCGATGATCTACTACCCGCTCAGCACCTTGATGCTGGCGGGAATCCGCGAGGTGCTGATCATCACCACCCCGGAGGACCAGGCCAGCTTTGAGCGGCTGCTGGGGGATGGCCACGCCTGGGGCCTGGACATCCGCTACGCCGTGCAGCCCAGCCCCGATGGCCTGGCCCAGGCGTTTCTGTTGGGGGCTGACTTTCTGGCGGGGGCCCCGGCGGCGCTGGTGCTTGGCGACAACCTCTTCCATGGCCACGATCTGGTGCCCCAGTTGCGCGGCAGCACGGAGCGCAGCGCCGGAGCCACGGTGTTCGCCTATCCGGTGCGCGATCCCGAGCGCTATGGCGTGGTGGAGTTTGCCGCCGATGGCCGCGTGCTCAGCATCGAGGAGAAACCCGCCCGGCCCCGATCCCGCCATGCGGTGACGGGTCTCTATTTCTATGACGCTTCCGTGGTGGACCGGGCCAGGCGTGTGGTGCCCTCGGCCCGGGGGGAGCTGGAGATCACCGATCTCAACCGCCAATACCTGGAGGAGGGCCTGCTGCAGGTGGAGCTGATGGGGCGGGGCATGGCCTGGCTCGACACCGGCACCTGCGATTCCCTGCACGAGGCCTCCAGTTACATCCGCACCCTGGAGCACCGCCAGGGGTTGAAGGTGGGCTGCCCGGAGGAGGTGGCCTGGCGCCAGGGCTGGATCAGTTCCGATCAGTTGTCTGCCCTGGCGGAACCGCTGCGCAAGAGCGGCTATGGCGACTACCTGCTGCAGCTGATGGAGCTGGGCCATGCGGGCTGAGCGCTTGCACAGCCCCCAGGGGCAAAGCCTGGCGGGGCCGCTGCTGCTGACGCCGCGAGTCTTCGGCGATGCGAGGGGCTTCTTTTTCGAGAGTTGGAACCAGCGCCTGTTCGCGGAGCTGTTGGAGGCCGATGGCCAGCCGGCTGCGGCTGCTTTTGTGCAAGACAACCACTCCCGCTCCAGCCAGGGGGTGCTGCGCGGGTTGCACTACCAGCTGGAACCCCATGCGCAGGGGAAGCTCGTGCGCTGTGTGGTGGGGGAGATTTTCGATGTGGCCGTGGATCTGCGCCGCGATTCCGCCACCTTTGGCCAGTGGTGTGGGGCCCGGCTGAGCGCGGCCAACCAGCAAGAGCTCTGGCTGCCGCCCGGATTCGCCCATGGCTTTCTGAG
>RHBP01000146.1 GCA_010030955.1 Synechococcaceae bacterium WBB_10_009
GGAACAGCCACACGCCGATCGCCAGCCCCGCCACCAGCAGCAGCGAAAACGACGACCGCAGCAGGGCGCTGAGATCCACCATCAGCTGGGTGAACGGCGGCAACTCCGCCCCCAGGTCGGCGAAGATCCCGGCGAAGGTGGGGATCAGGAAGATCGTCATCCCCAGGAACACCAGCACCGCGATCGCCAGCACCGCCACGGGGTAGCCCATGGCCCCCCGGATCTGGTTCTGCAGCTTGGCGTTGCCCTCCAGCACCCGCGCCAGGCGCCGCAGGCTCTCATCGAGCACACCGCCCGCTTCGCCCGCCTCCACCATGGCCACGGTGAGCGGGTCAAACACCTGGGGCCAGCGCCGCAGGGCCTCCCCCAGGCTGCCCCCCTGGTTCACATCGGCGCTCACCTGCTCCAGGGCCCGCTTGAACAGCGGTTGCCGCTGTTGCCGCGCCATCAGGTCGAGGCTGCGCACGATCGGCACCCCGGCATCCACCAGCGCCGCCAACTTGTTGGCAAACAGGGCCTTCTCCCGCACCCCGGGGCGCGCCTCCAGCAGCCGGTTCAGATCCAGGGTTGCCTTGGGCTTGTCCGGGGCGGGCTCCAGCTGGCTGGCGGTGATGCCCCGCTGGCGCAGCAGCCGGCGGGCGCTGGCCAGATCGCTGGCCCGCACCGGCACCTGGCGCCGTTGGCCGGAGCGGCTGGTGACCGTGGCGATGAACTGGGTCATGGCTCGCCGCCCAACAGCCGCCCCAGCTCCTCCGGTTTGCCGGCCTTGGCCATCGCTTCGGCGCGGTCGATGCTGCCCGATTGCACCAGGTTGGCCAGGGCGCGCTCCAGGGTCTGCATGCCCTGTTGGGCGCTGGTTTGCAGCTGGGAATAGAGCTGGGCCGTTTTGCCCTCCCGGATCAGGTTGGCCACGGCGGGGGTGTTGATCAGGATCTCCTGGGCCATCACCCGCCCCAGGGCCCCTTCGCCAGGCGTGAGTCGGCGGCAGAGGGTCTGGGAGAACACCGCCACCAGGGAGCTGCTCAGCTGGACGCGGATCTGGGTCTGTTGCTCCGCCGGGAACACATCCACCATCCGGTCCACGGTCTGGGCGGCGGAGCTGGTGTGCAGGGTGGCCATCACCAGGTGCCCGGTTTCGGCGGCGGTGATCGCCAGCTGGATGGTCTCCAGGTCGCGCAGTTCCCCCACCAGGATCACGTCCGGGTCCTCCCGCAGGGCCGCCCGCAGGGCGTTGGCAAAGCTGTGGGTGTCTTCCCCCAGTTGCCGCTGGTGGATCACGCTTTTGGCATTGCGGAAGCTGAACTCGATCGGGTCTTCGATCGTGAGGATGTGCTCCGCCCGGCTGTGGTTGATGTGGTCCAGCAGGGCCGCCAGGGTGGTGGTTTTGCCCGAGCCGGTGGGGCCCGTCACCAGCACCAGGCCGCGGGGGCGGCGGCTGATCTCCTCCACGATCGGCGGCAGCCCGAGGCTCTCCAGGCTGGGGATGGCGCTGCCCAGGGCCCGCAGGCAGGCGGCGGTGCTGCTGCGCTGGCGGTACACGTTCACCCGGAACCGCGACACGTTGGGCAGGGCATAGGCGCAGTCGAGCTCCCAGGTCTGCTCCAACTGCTTGCGCTGGCTGGTGTTGAGCAGCGCCATGATCAGCCGCGTGCAGGCCTCCTCGCTGAGCCGCTCGCTGCGCATGGGGCGCAGGGCCCCGTTGAAGCGGCCATAGGGCGCCTGGCCGGCCGCCAGGTGCAGGTCACTGCCCCCCTGTTGCACCAGCTCCTCCAGGAGCTGGTCGATGCTGAGCTCGCCGCTGGGGGTCTGCATGGTCAGTGGATCCCCCGGGGCGTGAGGCAGTAGGGGCAGTCGAGCCAGTCGTCGTGCATGCCGCCACCGCAGCCCCGGCAGGTCACCGTGTGCAGCGCCTTCACCCGCCGCTCCGACTCGAGGCTGGCGTCGGTGAGGATCATCCGTTCGATCTCTTCGAGGGTGGTGAGGCCCTGCCGCACCAGCTCCAGCCCGTAGCCCAGCAGGGTTTTCATGCCGCTGTCGATGGCCAGCTTGCGCAGGCGATCGGTGCTGGCCCGCTGGGCAATGGCGCTGGCGAGGGTTTCGTTGAGCCGCAGCACCTCGTAAACCCCAACGCGGCCCTGGTACCCCAGGCCCTGGCAGCTGGGGCAGACGGGCTCCTCGGGATCGCTGTGGCGGTGGGCCTTGAACAGGGTGATGCGCTGCTCCTGGCTGCCCAGCAACCCGAAGCGGCCCAGCTCGTGTTCGCTGGGGTGGTAGGCCTGGCGGCAGCTGGGGCACACCCGGCGCACCAGGCGCTGGGACACGATCCCCAGCAGCGAAGCCCCCACCATGAAGGGCTCCACCCCCATCTCCGTGAGCCGGGCGATGGCGCTGGGGGCGTCGTTGCAGTGCAGGGTGGTGAGCACCAGGTGGCCGGTGAGGGCCGCTTCGATGGCGGTTTTGGCGGTTTCCTGGTCGCGGGTTTCCCCCACCAGCAGCACGTCCGGGTCCTGGCGCATGAAGGCCCGCAACGCCAGGGCGAAGTCGTAGCCCTTCTCCCGGTTCACCTGGGTCTGGGAGATGCCCGGGAGCGTGTACTCGATCGGGTCCTCCACGGTGGAGATGTTGATGGCCGGGTCGTTGCGCTCCGCCAGCAGGGCGTAGAGCGTGGTGCTCTTGCCCGAGCCGGTGGGCCCCGTCACCAGCACCATGCCGAACGGTTTGCTGCCCATGGCCCGCACGCTGGCCAGGGCCGCCGGATCGGTGATCAGCCGCTCCAGCCCCAGGTGGGTGGCGCCGCTGTCCAGCAGGCGCATGCACACCTTTTCGCCGTAGCGGGTGGGCAGGGTGCTCACCCGCAGGTCAAACACCTTCCCCTGCCAGCTGCGGCGGATGCGGCCGTCCTGGGGCAGGCGCCGTTCGGCGATGTCCAGCTCCGCCATGATTTTGAGGCGGGAGGTCACCGCGGGGGTGAGGGTTTTGGGGAGGGTCTCGAGCTCCTCCAGCACCCCATCGAGCCGCAGCCGCACCAGCAGCGCCTCCTCCTGGGGTTCCACGTGGATGTCGCTGGCGCCGCGGCTGAGGGCTTCCATCAGCAGCCGGTCCACCAGGGCGATCACCGGTGCACCTGCGGTGTTGGGGGCTAGCTCAGGCGCATCGCTGCTCGCCGGAGCCTGCCCTGGGAGGTGCGGGCTTCCGCCGCTTGTGGGGTGGAGCCCCTTCCCATCAACATGTCTAGACAAGATGTCCGGTTCGGTCAGCATGAGCGGCGAAGCGACCCCGTTCCCCCAGGATTCCGCTGAAGGCCTCGAGGGGGCCGTGCCCCCGGCATCCGAGGCGCCGCTGACGGATGCGGATGATGCCCCCATGGAGGGCTTTGACGCGGCCGCTCCGGTGGCGGATGCCGCCCCCCCAGAGCCCCCCAGCGCCGATCCCGAGCAGCGGGTGGCCCAGCTGGAGGCCCAGCTGCAGGCCCTGCAGAGCGAGCACGAGAGCCTGCGCAGCCAATACATGCGCATCGCCGCCGACTTCGACAACTTCCGCAAGCGCCAGAGCCGCGACCAGGACGACCTGCGCGTGCAGATCGCCTGCACCACCCTCAGCGAGATCCTGCCGGTGGTGGACAACTTCGAGCGGGCCCGCCAGCAGCTCGACCCCCAGGCGGAGGAGGCCCAGACCATCCACCGCAGCTACCAGGGGCTCTACAAGCAGCTGGTGGATGTGTTCAAGCAGCTGGGGGTGTCGCCGATGCGGGTGGAGGGGGAACCCTTCGATCCCAACCTGCACGAGGCGGTGCTGCGGGAGCCCAGCGAAGAGCACGTGGAGGACGTGGTGATCGCCGAGCTGCAGCGTGGCTACCACCTCAACGGCCGGGTGCTGCGCCACGCCCTGGTGAAGGTGTCGATGGGCCCCGGCCCCCAGGGGGGAGCGGCGGAGCCGCAGCCCAGCGAGCACGGGGCCTGATCGATGGCCGACTACTACGACCTGCTGGGGGTCGGCCGCGACGCCGATGCCGACACCCTCAAGCGGGCCTACCGGCGGTTGGCGCGGCAGTACCACCCGGACATCAACAAGGACCCGGGCGCCGAGGACAAGTTCAAGGAGATCGGCCGCGCCTATGAGGTGCTGAGCGACCCCCAGACCCGCGGCCGCTACGACCAGTTCGGCGAGGCGGGCCTCGGCGGTGCCGCCGGCATGCCCGACATGGGGGACATGGGCGGCTTCGCCGACCTGTTTGAAACCTTTTTCAGTGGCTTTGGCGGCGCTGGC
>RHBP01000147.1 GCA_010030955.1 Synechococcaceae bacterium WBB_10_009
CTCGCCAAGCGCCTCGGTTCGAAGACCCCCCTCAACAACGCCCGCGCCGCCATGGATGCCCTGGCCGGCCTGCGCACCCACAAGGAGACCGCCAAGGAGCGGGGCATCTCCCTCGAGCAGATCTACTCCTGAGGCCCGCCATGACATCGCTCAATCTCCAATCCCTCAAGCCCCAGACCGGCGCCCGTCGCCGCAAACTGCGCAAGGGCCGCGGCATCGCCGCCGGCCAGGGTGCCAGCTGCGGTTTCGGCATGCGTGGTCAGAAGTCGCGCTCGGGTCGCCCCACGCGGCCTGGCTTTGAAGGCGGTCAGATGCCCCTCTACCGCCGGGTGCCCAAGCTCAAGCACTTCACGCTGATCAACCCGAAGAATTACACGGTGATCAACGTGGCCAAGCTGGCCGACCTCAAGGCCGGCAGCACCGTGACCCTCGACAGCCTGGTGAAGGCTGGCATCGTGACCAGCCCCAAGCACCCCCTCAAGGTGCTCGGCAACGGTGACCTCAAGGTGAAGCTCACCGTGCAGGCCGCCGCCTTCACCGCCAGCGCCCGCCAGAAAATCGAGGCCGCCGGCGGCAGCTGCGACGTGATCTGAGCTCCGGCTTGATCCGTCCCAGCACCCGTTAACTTCGACACCGTCTGGCGGCCTGTGGCCGACCAGGCGGTTTTTTGTTCCCTCCCCCCGCTTCGCCCGCCATGCTCGTCAGCCGGGGTCGCAACCCCAGTGCCGGAGAAATCCTCACCCAGCTGGTCCAGGCCAAGGATCTGCGCAACCGGGTGCTGATCACCCTCGGGCTGTTGCTGCTGGTGCGGCTGGGCATCTACATCCCCGTGCCCGGCATCGACCGGCTCGCCTTCCAGGACTTCATCGCCCGGGGCGGACAGCTGATCGGCTTCCTGGACATCTTCACCGGCGGCGGCATCTCCACCCTCGGCGTGTTCGGTTTGGGGATCCTGCCCTACATCAACGCTTCGATCATCCTGCAGCTGCTCACGGCCTCGTTGCCGCAGCTGGAGGATCTGCAGAAAAACGAAGGCGAGGCCGGCCGCCGCAAGATCGCCCAGTACACCCGCTACGTGGCCCTGGGCTGGGGCATCCTGCAGAGCGTGGTGTTCGCCCTGATCCTGCGGCCCTACGCCACCGCTGGCACCTCGGAGCTGGTGTTCGTGCTGCAGACCGCCGTCGCCCTGGTCACGGGCTCGATGGTGGTGATGTGGATCAGCGAGGTGATCACCGAGCGGGGCATTGGCCAGGGGGCCTCCCTGGTGATCTACCTCAACATCGTGGCCACCCTGCCGCGGGCCCTCGGTTCCACCATCGAGCTGGCCCAGAGCGGCGACCGCAGCACCGTGGGCGGCATCGTGGTGCTGGTGGCGGTGTTCCTGCTCACGATCGTGGGCATCGTGTGCGTGGAGGAGGGCAACCGGCGCATTCCGATCGTGAGCGCCAAGCGCCAGGTGGGGGGCGCCAGCCTCTCGGCCCGCCAGAGCTACCTGCCGCTCAAGCTCAACGCCGGCGGTGTGATGCCGATCATCTTTGCCTCGGCGGTGGTTTTCCTGCCGGTGACGATCGCCAACTTCACCAAGTCGCCCTGGCTGATTCAGGTGGCCGCCGCCCTCAGCCCCAACAGCAGCACCCCCTGGCTCTACGCCCTGCTGTTCTTTGCGCTGATCATCGGCTTCTCCTTCTTCTACGCCACGCTCACCATCAACCCGGTGGATGTGGCCACCAACCTCAAACGCTCCGGGGTGGCGATCCCCGGTGTTCGCCCCGGCTCCGCCACTGCCACCTACCTCGGCGGTGTGCAGAACCGCCTCACCCTGCTGGGGGCCCTGTTCCTCGGGGCGGTGGCGATCATCCCCTCGGCGGTGGAATCCGCCACCCAGGTGAAAACCTTCCAGGGGCTGGGGGCCACCAGCCTGCTGATCCTGGTGGGGGTGGCCATCCAAACCGCCAAGCAGCTGCAGACCGCCGTGATCTCGCAGCGCTACGAGGGCATGGTGCGCCAGTGAGCGCCAAGCCACTGCCCCCGAATCGTTCCGTTTCTCCCCCGTGATGCCGTTGGCCATGAAGCAACGTCTGCTGTTCCTCGGACCCCCCGGTGCCGGCAAGGGCACCCAGGCCCAGCGCCTGGCGGAGCGCCAGGGGCTGCTGCACCTCTCCACCGGCGACCTGCTGCGGGCCGAGGTGGCCGCCGGCACCCCCCTGGGCCAGGAGGCCGAGGCGGTGATGGCCCGCGGTGAGCTGGTGAGCGATGCCCTGGTGCTGGCGATTGTGCGCAGCCGCCTGGAGCAGCACAGCGGTGGCTGGCTGCTGGATGGCTTCCCCCGCAATGTGGCCCAGGCCGATGCCCTGGCGGCCTTGCTGGAGGAGCTGGGCCAGCAGATTGAGCTGGTGGTGCTGATGGAGCTCGACGACGGCGTGCTGGTGCAGCGGCTGCTCAGCCGCGGCCGGGCCGACGACAACGAAGCGGTGATCCGCCATCGCCTCGAGGTGTACCGCCAGCAGACCGAGCCCCTGATCGCTTACTACCGCGAGCGGGGCCTGTTGGCCCCCGTGGAGGCCGCCGGCAGCGTGGAGGCCATTGCCGATCGGATCTCCGCCTTGCTCGGTTGACCCGTGTGGTAGGTTCGCGGTTTGCAAAATCGGAGAGACCGCTCCAATGAAGGTGCGCGCCTCAGTCAAGAAAATGTGCGACAAATGCCGGGTGATCCGTCGCCACGGCCGGGTGATGGTGATCTGCGCCAACCCCAAGCACAAGCAGCGCCAGGGTTGATCCCTGGATGAGGCCACCGCTGCACCCCCCTCGGGGGCTGGCCTCAACCACCCTTTTGCCCAGCCGGTGTGGCCCTCGAGCCCTCCGCCCCTGCGGCCCCTCCCCTGCTCACCCCATCGTTTGTTTCTGTGGCTCGGATCGCCGGCGTTGATATTCCTCGCGACAAGAGGATCGAAATCGCCCTCACCTACGTCTACGGGATTGGCCTGACCACGGCCCAAAAAATCCTCGCCAAGACCGGTGTCAACCCCGACACCCGGGTGAAGGACCTTGAGGACGCCGACGTGCAGAAGCTGCGCGGCGCGGCCGAGGCCTACACCCTCGAGGGTGACCTGCGCCGTCAGGAGGGCATGGCCCTCAAGCGCCTGCAGGACATCGGCTGCGTGCGCGGCCGTCGCCACCGTGCCGGCCTGCCCGTGCGCGGCCAGCGCACCCGCACCAACGCCCGCACCCGCCGCGGGGCCCGCAAAACCGTGGCCGGCAAGAAGAAGTAAGCCCCTGCCCCCTGCGGCAGGCCTCACCGCCTTCCCCCCGCCTGATCAGCCCCTGCCGACTGGCCCCCATCCGGGCCGGCGTCACCAGGGGCTCCCCCCTCAGTTCCCCGATCACCTCCCTGCCCTTGCAGGGCCTTTCCCATGGCCAAGCCCGCCAAGAAATCCGGCGCCAAGAAGACCAAGCGCAATGTGCCCAACGGTGTGGCGCACATTCAGAGCACCTTCAACAACACCATCGTTTCGATCACCGACACCGCCGGTGAGGTGATTTCCTGGAGCTCCGCCGGCGCCAGCGGTTTCAAGGGCGCCCGCAAGGGCACCCCCTTCGCCGCCCAGACCGCCGCTGAAGCCGCCGCCCGCCGCGCCCTCGAGCAGGGAATGCGCCAGATCGAAGTGCTGGTGCGCGGGCCCGGTTCCGGCCGTGAAACCGCCATCCGTGCCCTGCAGGTGGCTGGCCTGGAAATCACCCTGATTCGCGACGTCACCCCCCTGCCCCACAACGGCTGCCGCCGTCCCAAGCGTCGCCGGGTCTGATCCCCAGCCTTTGATCCGCCCGCCCCAGGGCTTCGCCAACCTTCCGAGCTTCAGACCGTGCTGCAGTACCAGATCGATCGGGTTGAACACCAGGTCTCCGACGACCGCTCCCAAACCGGCGTTTTCGTCATTGGCCCGCTGGAGCGCGGCCAGGCGATCACCCTCGGCAACTCCCTGCGCCGCGTGCTGATGGGCGCCCTTGAGGGCAGCGCCATCACCGCCGTGCGCATCGCCGGTGTGAACCACGAGTACGCCACCGTTCCCGGCGTGCGCGAAGACGTGCTCGACATCCTGCTCAACTGCAAGGACGTCACCGTCAACAGCCGCAGCCGTGAGCTGGAGATCGGCCGCCTGGTGGTCAATGGCCCCGCCAACGTCACCGCCTCCGACCTGCAGTTCTCCTCCCAGGTGAGCGTGATCGACGGCGACCGTCCGATCGCCACCGTGGCCGATGGT
>RHBP01000148.1 GCA_010030955.1 Synechococcaceae bacterium WBB_10_009
CGGCCTCCACCCGCTCCAGCACGCTCACGATGTGCTGGTAATCGCCGGTGCCCACGATCGCCTTGGCCTCCGGCAGGCTCTCCAGCAATTCCTCCTGGAAATGCTGGGCCAGGCAGCCGGCAATGATCAATTCCTTGCCCTGCTCCGCCAGCTCCACCAGGGTGCGCACCGATTCCTCACGCGCTTCCTGGATGAAGCTGCAGGTGTTGACCACCACCACGGTGGCGTCGTTCTCGTCGGCGCTGACGCCGTAGCCGGCCTGGGCCAGCAGCCCCAGCATGTGCTCGGTGTCCACCCGGTTTTTTTCGCAGCCCAGGTGGGCGAAGGCCACGGTTTTGCGGGGGGCTGGCGCGGCGCTGGGGTTGCTCATCGGCGGTCGCTGATCGGGCCGCGGCGCACCGCGTGCGGGCCAATCCCCAACCCTACCCAGGGGCCCCCGGCGGCCCGGGCACAGCCGGATGGGGACTGACAGAATCACCCCAGCTTCCGCACCGTTGTGACCTCCTCCCGCCTCAGCGAGCGCCTCGCCGGACAGCGTCGCCGCGGGGATGGCGGCCAGCGCTGGGTGCGGGTGGTGATGGCCGTGCTGGCCACCGTTGGCGTGATCGACACCGGCTCGATCACCCTCAAGGCTTGGGGTCTGCTGGGGGCCCTGAGCTGCAGCAGCAAGGGCTTCTTCGGCTGCAACGGCTGCGAAAAGGTGCTCTCCAGCGCCTGGGGGAGCCTGCTGGGCCAGCCCCTGGCGCTGTTTGGCTTCCTGGCCTACGCCACCGTGCTGCTGCTGGCGGTGGTGCCGCTGGTGTTGCAGGGGGAGGCCCGCCAGGTGCTGGCCCAACGCAGTTGGTGGGGTCTGTTTCTGGTGAGCACCGCCATGGCGGTGTTCAGCGCCGTGTTGGTGGGGGTGATGGCCTTCGGCATCCGCGACTGTTGCCCCTTCTGCATCCTCTCGGCGGCGCTGAGCATCGGCCTGTTGCTGCTCAGCCTGATCGGCGGCGATTGGGATGACCGCGGCCAGCTGGTGTTCCGCGGGGTGATCACGGCCCTGTTGGTGGGCGTGCTGGGCCTGGGCTGGGCCGCCTCCGTGGGCCAGCCCAGCGTGGAAACCGGCAAGGGGGTGGCCCCACCGGTGCGGGCCGAGAGCAACGCCGCCACCATCGCCCTGGCGGAGCACCTCACCGCCACCGGCGCACGCCTCTACACGGCCTACTGGTGCCCCCACTGCCATGAGCAGAAGGAGCTGTTTGGCCGCCAGGCGGCCGCGAAGCTCACGGTGATCGAATGCGCCCCCGACGGCCGCAACAGCCAGAAGGAGCTCTGCGAGGCCAAGAAAATCGAGGGCTACCCCACCTGGGAGATCAACGGCCAGCTGGATTCCGGCGTGAAGCCCCTGGCCAAGTTGGCCGCCGCCAGCGGCTATTCCGGCCCGGCCACCGGTTCGGTGCCGGTGCCCTGATCGCGCCGCTGCACGGTGTGGCGCCGCCAGAACGGCTGCGGCGCCGGTGCATCGAGGCGGTAGTGGCCGCCGCGGCTCTCCTGGCGAAACAGCGCCGCCTCCAGCAGCAGCTCGCTCACCAGCAGCCGCTGCTGCAGGTCGTGGGCCTGGCGCAGCCAGGCACTGGCATCGGCCTCGAGCGGTAGCACCGCCCCTGGGCTGAGCTGCGCCGCTCGCCGCAGCAGTTGCTGCCGCTCCAGCGCCGAGCGTTGGCGCCGGCATTCCTGCAGGCCTCGGTCCAACGCGCCGCTGCGGCGCTCCACACCGGCCACCTGCCAGCACAGCTGCCGCAGCGCGGCCACAGCCCCCTGCAGGCCCTCCAGGCTTTGGGGGCCGGCCTGGGGCGGCGGACCGATGGCCGCGGCATCGTTCTGTGGGCCGTTGCCTGGGGCAGGCCCCTCCGCCGGCAGGGCGATGTGGCGCAGTTGGCGCGCAAACACCAGGCACTCCATCAATGAGTTGCTGGCCAGGCGGTTGGCCCCATGCACGCCGGTGCTGGCCACCTCCCCCACCGCATAGAGCCCCGGCACCGTGGTGGCGGCCAAGGCGTCGGTGCGCACGCCCCCCATGCAGTAGTGGGCCGCCGGCGCCACCGGGATCGGGGCGCCGGTGGGGTCGAGCCCCAGATCCCGGCAACGCCCCAGGATCGTGGGGAATTGGCGCTCCAGCCGTTCGCGCCCCACGGGTCGCAGGTCGAGCCAGAGGTGGGGCTGCTGCTGCTCCCGCATGCACTGCACAAGGGCACGGCTCACCGCGTCCCGCGGGGCCAGATCAGCCCCCTTGAGGTGGCCCACGGGGCTGTGGCCGTCGCTGTCCAGCAGCCGCGCCCCCTCGCCGCGCACGGCTTCCGAAATGAGGAAGTGGGGGGCCCCCGGCAGCATCAGGGCCGTGGGGTGAAATTGCACGAATTCCAGGTCGCGGATGGCGGCCCCGGCCCGCCAGGCCATGGCGATGCCATCGCCGCTGGCCTGGGAGGGGTTGGTGGTGTTGGCAAACAGGTGGCCGCCGCCCCCGGTGGCCAGCACCACCGCCCGGGCCGCCAGCCAGCGCAGGGCGCCGTTGTGCAGCACCTGCAGGCCGCGGCAGCGGCCCCCAGCCATCCACAACTGCAGGGCCAGGGCCCCCTGCAACCGCAGCAGCCCGGGCCGCTCCAGCACACGCCGCTCCAGGGCATCCACGAGGGCGCCGCCGGTGCGGTCCTGGGCGTGCAACACGCGCCGGTGGCTGTGGGCCGCCTCCAGGGTGGTGCTCAGGGCCTCGCCCTGGCGGTCGAAATCCATGCCCAGCTGCAGCAGCCGCTCCACGCAGGCCGGTGCCTCCCGCACCAGCAGCTCCACCGCTGGCGGGTCGCACAGGCCTCCGCCGGCGCGCAGGGTGTCGTCAATGTGGCTGGCGAAGCTGTCGTCGGGCCGGGTCACCGCGGCAATCCCCCCCTGGGCCCAGCGGCTGGCGGATCGCGGCGCGATCTCCTTGCTCAGCAGCAGCACCCGCAGCTCCGCCGGCAGCTCGAGGGCCGCCATCAGGCCGGCGGCGCCGCCGCCGACAACAATCACATCCCAGCTGGCGGAGAGCTGCGGCATCGAGCCTCAGGTCTGGTGGGCAACAAAAAAGCCGTCGGGGGGGCCCGACGGCTGGCACCGGTGGCGGAATCTAGGCCGCGTGCAGGCTGCGGCCAGGGGTGCCGGACGGCTCAGCGGTACTGGCCGTCGTTGATGCGGTCAAAACCTTCGTTGAGGGCGATGGAGGCGGGGGTCACCGTGAAGTTGCCCTTGTACTTCTCCACCAGCTCTTTCTGGCGGGGGGTGAGATCCAGGTTGAACAGGTCGTCAACGCTGGTGTAGGGGCCGCCCAGCACGATCTTGCCGGCCAGGGTGGGGTACATCCCCGGGAAGGCCTGGAAACGGCGCACCGAGCAGTTGTTGAGGTCGATCTTGTCGCCGCGCTCCGCGATCTTGTCGTCGGCCACGTTGCGCAGCTCGGCGGCCTGGGCGGTGGGGGCGAGCACCAGGTTGAGCAGCAGGCCGGCCAGCAGCACGCCACCCATGAGCCACGAAACCAGCCGTTTCATCGAAAACTCCGTCTGAACGGGAACCACAGCGCTGCCGGGCAGCCCTGCAAACCTACAGGTGGGATCGCTGCGGCCCCAGCCCCCGTGGACAGGCTTTTGCAGTTCTTCAGATCAGGCCGCTGAGCTGCGGAGCCCAGAGGGCCGCCGCCAGAAACAGCCCATCCACCGCCAGGGTGGTGGCGATGGCGGAGGCCGCCAGGCGCCAGGCGGGGTCGGGGTGGTGCCAGAAGCGGCGGCACTGCTGGATCAACAGCACCGCCGCGATGAGCGTGGCCAGCAGGGGCAGGGGCGCCAACACCCCCAGGGCCGCCCGTTGCAGTTCCAACGCCGCCTGATCCATGGGCGCCTCCAGCACCTGAATCCAGCGCTGCATCACACCGGTGATCGCCATCACCGCATCGGTGCAGGCCGTGCCGGCCAGGGAAGCCAGATAAAAACTGCCCGCCAGCCGCCAGGGCCCCCGCAGCCCCGCCAGCGCCAGGGGCAGGGCAAAGGCTTCGATCGGCAGGTGCCACAGGGGGTGGAGACGGAACCAACCCCAAAACAGGCACCCCCCCAGCCAGCTGCCGCTGAAGCCCACCAGCAGCACACCGGCGGTGCTCCAGGCGGTGGAGCGCTGCTGGCGGGGGTGGGGCTGGCC
>RHBP01000149.1 GCA_010030955.1 Synechococcaceae bacterium WBB_10_009
TTGAGGAAGGTCACCACCTCCTGGAGGTCCTGCTTGGCCTCCTCCACACCGGCCACGTCGTCAAACATCACGCCGGTCTGGGCCTCCATCAGGAAGCGGGCCTTGGTTTTGCCGAACTGCATGGCCTGGCCGGGGCCGCCGGGCATGCCGTTGCCGCGGCGGGCCAGGAACACCAGCACGCCGATCAGCAGCAGCGGGAACAGCAGGTTGCCCAACAGACCCAGGGCTGGAGGCGCCTGGCGCGGAGGGTGGATGTCGAAGCTGATGCCCTGCTGCTTGAGGTTGTTCACCAGCTCAGGGGCCAGGCCCGGCAGGTCCACCCGCAGGCGCTGCACGCGGTTGTCGAGATCGGGGTCGACGGCCTCCACCACGGCGGTGCGGCCACCATCAAAGATGTCAACGGCGGTGACCCGGCCCGCATCCACGTAATCGAGGAAGCGGCCGTAGCTCATGCGCGCCACGGCGGCATTGCGGGGCGCCACGGTGGGGCCGCTGGGGGCCGCCATGCGGGCACCGCCATTGCCGAGCACCTGCCACCCCAGGAACAGCGCCACGGCAATGGGCAGAACCCAGAGGGCAATGGTGCGCCAGCGCTGATTCATGGCCGCAGCTGAATGAATGTTTAACAAGTGTAAAGCGGCCTGAGCGCCCCCAGGGGGCCGGCACACCGTTGGCTCAACCGGCCTGGGCGCCAGGCATCAAGCTGCCGTCGCGGGTGGGAAAGGGCAGGGGGGTGCCGTTGCCTTCATCCGTTGCCCCGCTGGGATCCATCGCCTCCACCACCAACTCGGTCACGGCGATGCTCTCCACCAGCTCGGGGCCGCCGAGGCCATGGGTCCAGATCTGCACCTCCGTGTCCGGCGGGGCCAGAAAGCTCAGCAGTTCAAACGGAAACACCACCCGCTCCAGGAAGAACTCCTGGGGGCCCAGGCAGCGCACGATCACCATGCGATCGCTGCTGTTGCGGTAGCCGCAGGAAAGCTGGGCCAAGGGGACGACACAACACAAAAGCAGTGCCAACAAACCATCGGGTGGGCCCCGGCTTTGGTGACCGTTGAAACCAACCGCCCAACGGCTGGCCGGTTTTTGTTTTTCTTTGGATTTGCCCCTAGAGGCTGCGCAGGGCCGTGATCGGATCCAGCCGGGCCGCCCGCCTGGCCGGCAACACGCCGAACACCAGGCCGATGGTTCCCGACAGCCCCACGGTGACCAACACGCTGGTGGCCCCGATCGCCGCCGGCAGCGGGGTGAAGGCCGCCACCGCCGCCACCGCCGAGAGGCCCAGGGCGCTGCCGACCACGCCCCCCAGGCTGGAGAGCACGAGGGCCTCCACCAGGAACTGGGCCAGCACATCGCTGCTGCGCGCACCGATCGCCTTGCGCAGGCCGATCTCCGAGGTGCGCTCACTCACCGACACCAACATGATGTTCATGATCCCGATGCCCCCCACCAGCAGGGAGATGGCACCGATGGCCGCCAGCATCAGGGTCAAGCCGCCGGTGATGGTGCCCACGATCGAGAGGGCATCCTGCTGGGAGCGCACGGCGAAGTCGTCCTCCCGCAGGATGTTGTGCCGCTGGCGCAGCAGGTTGGTGATCTGAAACTTGGCGGCGCTGGTGCTGGCCTCGTCCTTGGCCTCCACGCTGATGAAGTTGAGGCTCACCCCATAGGTGGGATCGCGGCCTGAGAGCTTGCTCACCATGGTGGTGAGGGGGATGTAGGCGGCTTCGTCCTGGTTCTGGCCAAACACCGCCCCCTTCGGCGCCATCACGCCGATCACCTCAAAGCTCTGGTCGCGGATCCGCAGCTGCTGCCCCAGGGCTGAGCCCACCGGCAACAGCTTGGTGCGCAGGTCGGGGCCGATCACCACCACGTTGCGGGCCCCCTCCAGATCCCGCTGGTCCAGAAAGCGCCCCTGGGCCACCTCAAACCGCCGCACCGTGAGGAAGTCCGGCGTGATGCCAGACACGGTGGCACTGGCGCTTTTGGCCCCCGACTGCAGCACCGCATTGAGGGTGATCTGGGGCACCACCCGCTTCACGCTCGGCACCTGCTCGGCGATGGCCTCGGCGTCTTCGAGCACGAGGGTTTTGGGGAAGTCGATCCCCTGGCGGCGGCTGTCGTTGTTGCCCGGCACCACGAACAGCACATTGGCGCCCAGGGTGTTGAGTTGGCCCTCCGCCAGGTTTTGGGCCCCTTTGCCCACCCCCACCAGGGTGATCACCGAGGCGTTGCCGATCACGATGCCCAGCATCGTGAGCAGGGAGCGCAGGCGGTTGGCGCGCAGGGTGGCGAGCGCCATGCCCACGGTTTCACGCAGGGCGAGTTTGGCGGCCATGGCTGCCGGCTCCGAAAACCTGGGGGCTGCTTAAACGATGGCGCCGCTGTTGTCCGGATTGTGGCTGCGGGCCCCGCGGTGCACCTCGCCGCGGCGCAGGTCGAGGGTCACGATTTCACCCTGGCGCAGGTTGGCGATCGCATCGCTCACCCCCACGATGGCCGGGATGCCGGTGCGCTGGGCGATCAGGGCGGTGTGGCTGTCGGCGTCACCCACCTCGGCGATCACCCCCTTGGCCTTGCGGATCGCTTCCACATACTCGGCGGTGGTTTCGCGCACCACCAGGATTTCTCCGGCTTGCACCGAGGCGGCCGCCGCCGGATCGCTCACCACCCGCACCCGGCCGCTCACCGAGCCGTGGCCGATGCCCACGCCCTTGGAGAGCACCGCCGACACGATCCCCACCTTGATGAAGTCGGTGGAGCCGCTCACGCCGGAGAGGGTGCCGGCGGTTTGCACCACCAGGTCGCCGTCGTTGAGCACCCCCATCTCGCGGGCCATGCCCATGGCCAGGCTGAAGGTGCTGGTGGAGGAGGTTTGCTCTTCGATCAACAGCGGGCTCACCCCCCAGCACAGCTGCAGCCGCCGGGCCACGGGCACCTCGCTGGTGATCGCCAGGATCGGGGTGCTGGGGCGGAACTTGCTCACGTTGCGGGCGGTGGCCCCGCCCTTGGTGAGCGTGAGGATGGCGGAGGCCTCCAGCTGGCGGGCGATGGAGCTCACCGCCTGGCTGATGGCGTTGGGGATGGTGGAGGCCAGCTGGCTCTCGTACCCGCGGTTGGGGTAGTCGCGCTCGATGCGGCGGGCGATCTGGCTCATGGTGGCCACCGCCTCCACCGGGAAGTCGCCCACGGCGCTCTCGTTGGAGAGCATCACCGCATCGGTGCCATCGAGGATGGCGTTGGCCACATCGCTCACCTCAGCGCGGGTGGGGCGCGGGCAACTCACCATCGAATCCAGCATCTGGGTGGCGGTGATCACCGGGATGCCCAGGCCGTTGCACTTGCGAATCAACTCCTTCTGCAGCAGCGGCACCTCCTCGGCGGGCATCTCCACGCCCAGGTCGCCGCGGGCCACCATCACGCCGTCGCAGAGCGGCAGGATCGCGTCGATCTGGTCGATGGCTTCAAACTTCTCGATCTTGGCCACCACCGGGGTGTTGTACCCATGGCCGGCGATCAGTTCCTTGATCTCCCGCATGTCGGAGGGATTGCGCACGAAGCTGAGGGCCACCCAATCCACCCCCTGCTGCAGGCCAAAGGCCAGGTCGGTGCGGTCCTTGTCGGTGAGGGCCCGGATCGAAAGCTGCACGTCCGGAAAGTTCACCCCCTTGTTGTTGGAGAGCACCCCGCCCACGGTCACGGTGCAGTAGAGGGTCTGGTCGGATTTGTCGACCCGGTCGGCCACCATCTCCACGCGGCCGTCATCCAGCAGGATGCGGCTGCCGGGCACCACCTCATCGGCCAGCTTGTCGTAGGTGACGGTGGCGATCTCCTGGGTGCAGGCCACATCCCGGGAGGTGAGGGTGAAGGCATCCCCCTTGGCCACGGTGATCGGGCCGTCTTTGAAACGGCCGAGGCGGATCTTGGGGCCCTGCAGGTCTTGAAGGATGCCCACGTGCACCCCCAGCTGGTGGGCCACCTGGCGGATGGTGGCGATGCGCGCGGCGTGTTCGCTGTGGTCGCCGTGGGAGAAGTTGAGCCGGAAGGTGGTGGC
>RHBP01000150.1 GCA_010030955.1 Synechococcaceae bacterium WBB_10_009
TGGGAGTCGTTCGCCGCCGCCGATGCCCCCCAGCGCCCGCTGATTGGTTTTCGCGGCGCCAGCGGCATCGATGGCACCCTCTCGCTGGCCGCCGGGCTGGCCCTGGGCTGCGGTGCCCTGGTGCTGGTGAGCGGTGATCTGGCGCTGCTGCACGACGCCAACGGTTGGCTGTGGCTGCGGCAGCTGGCCCAGCGCGGCGTGCGCCTCACCGTGGTGCTGATCGACAACGGCGGCGGTGGCATCTTCGAGCAGTTGCCGATCCGCGCCGACGGCCCCCTGGATTTCGAGCGGCTGTTCGCGATGCCCCAGGCGGTGGACCAGCTCGCCCTGGCCGCAGCCCATGGGGTGCCGGGCCGGCGCCTGCAGGATCTGGCTGCCCTGCCGGATGCGCTGGCCTGGGCGTTGCCCCAGCCCCTGGCGCTGGTGGCGCTGCGCACCGACCGCCGGGCCGACGCCCGGCTGCGCCAGGAGCTGCGCCGCAGAATGGCGGCGTTGCACGGCGGCCCCGATGGCGAATCAGCCCCTTGATTGGCAGCCCCAGGGCCCCTACCGCGACATCCTTTTCGACCTCAGCGACGCGGGCATCGCCCGCATCACCATCAACCGCCCGGAGAAGCGCAACGCCTTCCGGCCCCAGACGGTGAATGAGCTGTTTGATGCCTTCTCGCGGGTGCGCGACAACCCCCGCATCGGCGTGGTGCTGTTCACCGGTGCCGGCCCCGCCGCCGATGGCGGCTATGCCTTCTGCGCCGGTGGCGACCAGAGCGTGCGCGGCGATGGCGGCTATGTGGGCGACGACGGCCTGCCCCGGCTCAACGTGCTCGACCTGCAGCGCCTGATCCGCAGCCTGCCCAAGGTGGTGATCGCCCTGGTGGCCGGGTACGCCATCGGAGGCGGTCAGGTGCTGCACCTGCTCTGCGACCTCAGCCTCGCCGCCGACAACGCCGTGTTCGGCCAGACCGGCCCGCGGGTGGGCAGCTTCGACGGCGGCTTCGGCGCGGGCTACCTGGCCCGGCTCGTGGGCCAGCGCAAGGCGCGTGAGATCTGGTTTCTGTGCCGCCAGTATTCGGCCGCCGAGGCCCTGGAGATGGGCCTGGTGAATGCGGTGGTGCCCCTGGCCCAGCTGGAGGCCGAAGGGGTGCGCTGGGCCCGCGAGGTGCTCACCCACAGCCCCACCGCCATCCGCTGCCTCAAGGCGGCCTTCAACGCTGAAACCGATGGCCTCGCCGGCATCCAGGAGCTGGCGGGGCAGGCCACCCATCTCTTCTACCGAACCGAGGAGGGCCAGGAGGGCCGCAATGCCTTCCTGGAGAAGCGCGCCCCCGATTTTTCCGCTTCCCCCTGGCTCCCCTGAGGACCACCCGTCGCCGGCCGGCTTGCTGAAGCCCAACGGAAGAGCTGTGCCGGTTTGAGACCTGGTTGCTAGCGGTTGGACAGCCTCCGCTGTCGCCGTGGTTCTCCGCACCTCGCCAATGCCCCTGTCGGCCCCGCTGGCCCTGGCGCTGTTGCTGCCCGCCAACGCTGCCCTGGCCCGCCAGCCCGATCCGATTCCGCCGCCGGCGCCGCAGGTCAGCGATGCGGTGGCCCTGAGCCGCATCCCCGCGGAGCTGATGTCCAGCGAGGGGCTGCAGCTGGTGCTCGACCGGCGCCTGCGCCAGTTGATGGTGCTGCGCGATGGCCGCCTGCTGCGCCGCTATCCCGCCGCCGTGGGCACCGAGGGCTGGGAAACCCCCGCGGGCCGCCACCAGGTGCTGGAGAAGGTGGCCCATCCCCACTGGGAGCACCCCGGCGATGGCCGCACCGTGCCGCCGGGCCACACCAACCCGCTGGGGTCCCGCTGGATCGGCTTCCACCGCAGTTGCGAGCCCCGCACCAACGCCTGGGATGGCGAGCGCTACCTGAGCGTGGATGGCTGCACCGTGGCGGGATTCCACGGCACGCCGCACCGCTGGACCGTGGGCCGGGCCGTGTCGCACGGCTGCGTGCGCCTGTATGAGGAGAGCGTGCAGGAGGTGTTCGACCTGGTGCAGGTGGGCACACCCGTGACCGTTCTGCCCTAAGCGTTCGGCTCCGGAGAACGCCCGTAGAGTTGCGCCCACTTTCAGCCGAACTCCCATGCGGGTGCTGTTTGCCGCAGCCGAATGCGCCCCCATGGTCAAGGTGGGCGGCATGGGCGATGTGGTGGGCTCCCTGCCCCCGGCCCTGAAGGCCCTCGGCCACGACGTGCGGTTGATCATGCCCGGCTACGGCCGGCTCTGGAGCCAGCTGCAGATCCCGGCTGATCCGATCTGGCGCGCCCACACCATGGGCACCGACTTCGCCGTTTACGAGACCAAGCACCCCCGCAACGGCCTCCCCCTGTATCTGGTGGGCCATCCGGTGTTCGACCCGGAGCGCATCTACGGGGGGGAGGACGAGGACTGGCGCTTCACCTTCTTCGCCAGCGCCGCCGCGGAGTTTGCCTGGAACCACTGGAAGCCCGAGATCCTGCACTGCCACGACTGGCACACCGGCATGATCCCGGTGTGGATGCACCAGGACCCGGACATCAGCACCGTGTTCACCATCCACAACCTCAAATACCAGGGGCCCTGGCGCTGGAAGCTCGACCGCATGACCTGGTGCCCTTGGTACATGCAGGGCGACCACACCATGGCGGCGGCACTGCTCTACGCCGACCGGGTCAACGCCGTGTCGCCCACCTATGCCCAGGAGATCCGCACGTCGGAGTACGGCGAACAGCTGGAGGGGTTGCTGAATTACATCAGCGGCAAGCTGCGCGGCATCCTCAACGGCATCGACCAGGACGACTGGAACCCCGCCACCGACTCCAGCCTGCCCGCCAACTACAGCGTCAACAACATGGCTGGCAAGGCCGAATGCAAGCGGCTTCTGCAGGAGCGCATGGGCCTGGCGGTGAACCCCAACACCTACCTGATGGGGTTGGTGAGCCGTCTGGTGGATCAGAAGGGGGTTGACCTGCTGCTGCAGGTGGCCGACCGGGTGCTCGCCTACTCCGATTCGCAGTTTGTGGTGCTGGGCACCGGCGATCGCCATCTGGAATCGGGCCTCTGGCAGATGGCCGCCCGCCATCCGGGCCGTTTCGCCGTGTTCCTCACCTACGACGACGCCCTCTCGCGCCTGATCTACGCCGGCAGCGACGCTTTCCTGATGCCCAGCCGCTTCGAGCCCTGCGGCATCAGCCAGTTGCTGGCCATGCGTTATGGCAGCGTGCCCGTGGTGCGCCGCGTTGGTGGCCTGGTGGACACGGTGCCCCCCCACGACCCCAACAACCACAGCGGCACCGGCTTCGGCTTCGACCGCTACGACCCGCTCGACTTCTACACCTCGATCGTGCGCTCCTGGGAGGCGTACCGCCACGGCGACAGCTGGCGCGAGCTGCAGCGCCGGGCCATGGAGGCCGACCACAGCTGGGACCGCTCCGCCCTCGAGTACGACCGCATGTACAAGGAGGTCAAAGGGGTGAAGGAACCCTCCCCCGACGCCGCCGCCGTGGAGCAGTTCTCCCGCGGCCAGTCGGCCGACCCCAATTTCCAGGGCTACGGGGCTCAGGACACGGGCAGCGGCTTCCGCAATCCGCTTTCCTTGTTGCGACGCCGCAACAGCAACTGATCGGCACCACCCCGCGCCCCCCATCCAGCCCCGGCGCCAACCTGCCGGCCCCCTACCGCAACCCCTGGGGGCTGCTGGCGCAGGACCTGCGCGCCGTGCTGGCCGACAGCCGCCTGCGGCTGCGGGAGGCACTGCGGCGCAACGGCGAGGGCAGCCTCTGGCGCCCCCGCTGGTGGCCCACAGACCTGGCGCCCCTGTTTTGGCCGCTGCTGCTGGCCCTCGCCCTCGCGCTGCTGGTGGCCCTCGGCCTGGGGCTGGCGCGGCTGAAGCCCGCGCCCGCATCGGCACCCGCGCCCCTGCCCGTTGCCCAACCGGCCGCCGAATCCGCCCCGGAACCTGCACCCGCACCAATTCCAGAGGCTGCGCCCGTGCCC
>RHBP01000016.1 GCA_010030955.1 Synechococcaceae bacterium WBB_10_009
CTCACCTACGAGATCATCGACGCCCGCACCATCGGCCTGGCGGACAACCGCATCTCCCTGGGCAAGCTCAGCGGCCGCAGCGCCTTCCGGGCGCGCCTGGAGGAGCTTGGCTACACGCTCGAGCGCGACGACCTCGATGACGCCTTCGCCCGCTTCAAGGAGTTGGCGGACCGCAAGCGCGAGATCTCCGACCGCGACCTGGAGGCGATCGTGAGCGAGCAGGTGCAGCAGCAGGCCCAGGCCCGCTACAGCCTCAAGCTGGTGCAGGTGAGCACCGGCACCAACCTGCAGCCCACCGCCACGGTCACCCTGCTCAACAGCGATGGGGCCGAACTCACCCAGGCGGCCATCGGCACGGGCCCGGTGGATGCGGTGTGTCAGGCGCTCAACCAGCTGGCGCGGGTGCCCAATGAATTGGTGGAGTTTTCGGTGAAGTCGGTGACCGAGGGGATCGATGCCATGGGGGAGGTGACCATCCGCCTGCGGGCCGATGGGGTGCTCTACTCCGGCCATGCCGCCGACACCGACATCGTGGTGGCCGCGGCCCAGGCCTTTGTGAACGCCCTCAACCGCCTGGTGGCCGGCAGCCAGCGCTCCCCCCTGCATCCCCAGAAGGCACCGCTGCCGGTGGGTGATCTCACCCCCGCCGACCGGCCGCGGCTCTGATGGCGGAGCCGATCCGCGGCCGATCCCGCAGCCTGGCGGCCAGTGCCCTGCAGTTGGCGGTGCTGCTGCTGTTGGCGCTGGCGCTGCTGGTGCCACTGTTTTGGCTGGTGAGCACCTCCTTGAAGGGCCCCACCGAGGACATCTTCACCGTGCCGCCGGCGCTGCTGCCGAGCCAACCGAGCCTGGATGCCTACCGGCGGTTGTTCAACGACAACCCGATGCTGGGGTATCTGCTCAATAGCACCGTGGTGAGCGCCCTGGCGGTGCTGGCCAACCTGCTGTTCTGCTCCCTGGCGGCCTATCCGCTGGCGCGGATGCGCTTCGCCGGCCGCGGCCTGGTGCTGGCCCTGGTGGTGGCCACCATCCTGATCCCCTTTCAGGTGGTGATGATTCCGCTGTATTTGCTGATGGTGCAGTTGGGGCTGCGCAACACGCTGTGGGCGTTGATCATTCCCCAGGCGGCCACCGCCTTCGGCATCTACCTGCTGCGGCAGAGTTTTTCGGGCGTGCCGGTGGAGCTGGAGGAGGCGGCCCGCATCGACGGCTGCAGCCCCGTGGGGGAATGGTGGAACGTGATGCTGCCGGCCGCACGGGCGGATCTGATCACCCTGGCGATGTTCGTGTTCATCGGCACCTGGAGCGATTTCCTCTGGCCCCTGGTGATCCTCGACGACCCCAAGCTCTACACCTTGCCCCTGGGGCTGCAGCAGCTGGCCAGCAGCTTCTCGCTCGATTGGCGCCTGGTGGCCGCCGGTGCGGTGGTGTCGATCCTGCCGGTGCTGCTGCTGTTCATTGGCCTGCAGCGCTACATCCTGCCCAGCGCCAGCGGTGATGCCGTTAAGGGCTGAGGGCCCAGGCGCCTGAGGGGGCTACTGGCCGTTGGGCAGCTTCGGCAGCGCCGGGGGTTGCATCAGATCCGGTGGCAGGCCACTGTCGTAACCGCCACGGCCGATCTGCAGTTTGAGGTTGGCCTGCTCAGCGCTGAGCCGCTGCACCGCCTGCTCCAGCCCCTCCATGCCCTGCAGCCGCTCCACCGTGGAGCGCAGCTGCTCTTCGAGGGCATTGGTGCGTTCCAGGTCGTTGGCGTTCTCCAGGGTTTGGACCTTGTCCTGCAGCTGCTGGATGCGGTCGCTCTGCAGCCGCACCTGCACCAGCAACACCACAAACAACACCGCCACGGCGGCGGTCATGCCGGCGCCGGCACGGCGCATCCAATCGGGCAGGGGGCGGGGCTGCTGCAGGGTGGGCATGCGCGTCATGCGGCCTGGTGTGTTGCATCAGTTTGGATCCCGGTGGTGCCCAGGGGCCGCTCCAGCGCGTTAGGACAGCTCCAACTCGGATCAAACGCTTGAGCCTGCAGCAACTGGATGCCTTCCTGGCCCATGCCCGCGAGCGGCCGGCCCTGGCCGAGCGGCTGCAGCAGCCCCTGGAGTTGCCCGAGCTGCTCGCCCTGGCGGCGGCGGAGGGCTTTGCGGTGCTGGAGGACGATGTGATCGCCGCCCAACTGCGGGAGGAGCAGGGCCTCGAGGCCGCTGAGCTGCAGCGCCGCGCCGGCCTGGAGGCCCGCCGCCTGCGCACCTTCATCCCCGGCTGAGGCGATGGCCCCGCCGCTGGAGCGCGCCTGCGACTACCCCCGGCCACCCGCCTTGGTGAGCGGTTCGCAGCGGGTGTTGGTGACGGCCCTGGGCACGGTGCTGGCGGAGTGCAGCGGTTGCCTGCGGGTGCTGGAAACCTTCCATCCCCCCACGGTGTACCTGCCGCCCGAGGCGATGCGCCTCGATCTGCTGCAGCCCGCGGCAGGCCGCAGCCTGTGCGAGTGGAAGGGCGTCGCCCGCTACTACGACGTGGTGGTGGGGGAGCGGCGCCTGCCGCGGGCGGTGTGGAGCTACCCCGAACCCACCCAGCCCTTTGCGGCCCTGGCCGGTTGGTTTGCGTTGTATCCAGCCCAGATGGATGGCTGCTGGCTGGATGGCGAGCGGGTGCAGCCCCAGCCCGGCGGTTTTTACGGCGGTTGGATCACCGCCGCCGTGGAGGGGCCCTTCAAGGGGGACCCCGCCCATCCGGAGCTGATCTGAGGCCGCGGCGGCCCTCAGGCCTGCAGCAGGCGGCAGCCGATCTGGATGTTGCCGGCGTCGAGCAGGCGCCCCAACTTCAGCACCATGGCTTCTTCCTGGCGGTCGAAGCTGGCCTGCTCGGCTGTGATCCAGGCGATTTCTTCGGCGGTGATCACACCGGTGGAGACGCTTTCCAGAAATACCTCACCAACGCTGAACGGCATGGCCATGGGGTGGATCTGGGGTGAATGGTTTGTGCTGCACGGACCCTAGGGAGCGTGCAGAAGATGGCTGCACGGTGCAATCTCTCTTCATGGCCCATTGCCCCCCTGGTGATGCAGCTCTAAAGCGCTATGTTTGCCGCAGCAATCCTCTTTTTCGATGCTCACCGGTTCTGACCTCCTGGCCAAAGTCAAGGAGATGGGCGATGTCAGCAAGTCTGATCTTGTGCGGGCCTGCGGCTATGTGAGCAGCAAGAAGGATGGGGCCGAGCGTCTCAACTTCACCGCCTTCTACGAAGCGCTGCTCGATGCCAAGGGCCTCAATCTGGGCTCCGGTGGCGGCGGTGGTGCCGGCAAGGGTGGCCGCAAGCTGAGTTATGTGGCCACGGTGCAGGGCAACGGCAACCTGCTGGTGGGCAAGGCCTACACCGCCCTGCTGGGCCTGAAGCCCGGCGATGAATTTGAGATCAAGTTGGGTCGCAAGCAGATCAAGCTGATCCCCGCCGGTGGCGAAGAGGAGTGATGCTCCTCCGCGCCATGGCGCAGGCCTGAGCAGCTTCTTTGGCGGCCACCTCCGGGTGGCCGCTTTTGTTTGGCCGGGTGCATGCTGGGGCAACACGGCTGCGGAGATGCCGCCATGACCTTCTACGAATTGATCTGGCGGGGTGAAGGCTGCGGCGATGCCGCGGATCTGGAGGAGGCGTTGGCCTTCTTTCAAGAGCTCAAGCCCAAAACCATGGACTGGCAGGCCGTGTGCGCGGACCCCCAGTACAGCCCCACCATTCGCCGTTACACCTCCTTCGAAGCCTTCCTCGACAACGAAGATGAGGTGGAAACCATCCATCCCAGCGCCGACTTGTTGCAGCGCTTTGCCCCCGAGGGGCCCGACGCCTGACCATGGACGGCATCGCTCCGGTGGGGATGGCGGAGCGGCCTCAGTGGGGGCCGGAGGTGGTGGTGCTGCAGCCCACCAGCTTGGAGGCCCTGCAGGAGGCGGTGCAGGCCCTGCGCGATCACGCCACCGTGTTGCTCAACCTCAGCGCCCTGCCGCCGGATCAGAGCCAGCGCGCCGCCGACTTCATGGCCGGTGGCGCCTATGCCCTCGACGGGCAGCAGGAGAGGCTGGGGGATCAGGTGTTCCTGTTCGCCCCCCACTTCGTGCAGCTGCACCACGATTGATGCCCCCCTGCAGCCGCTGCAATGGCTGCAGCTGGAGTGGTCTTAATCGAAGCGGCAGGTGGGCGTTAGCCCCGGCACGGTGAACTCCATGAACCACAGGTATTCACGGCTGCGCCAGCCCAGGTCAAACGGTTCGGTGGCACGCCACTCGCTGGGGTCCAGGTCGAAGGCCTGCTTCAGAAACGCCGGCACCAGCGCCTCCACCTCCTCCTGGCCCGCTTCCCCCTCCTCAAACAGCCGGTCGGTGTGGATCACCGCGAAGATCTCGTGCTCCTCGTCGCAGATCACCACCTCAAAGCCGCTGCCCCCGGCGACCGGCAGGGTGTTCAGCTCAAAAAATTCATCGCGCTCCAGGGGATCCTCCGGGGCCTGGTCGAGCAGCGAGGCCAGCGCCTGCTTGAAGCGATCAAGGGCCATGGGGCAACAGGGCGTGGCTCTCAGCAGTGTGGCGATGGCAGGCTGGGATGGCCAGTCGCCGGTGGCCGCGATGCCGGATGCCTGGATCCTGCATGCCAGCGCCGGCCTGCTGGTGCTCAACAAGCCCGCGGGCCTGCTCAGCCAGCCGGGGCTTGGCCCCCACCAGGCGGATGCCTTGATCACGCGCGTGCGGCGGCGCTGGCCCCAGGCGCAGTTGGTGCACCGGCTGGATCGCGACACCTCCGGGCTGGTGCTGGTGGCCCTGGAGCCGGCGCTGCACCGGGCCCTGAGCATCGCCTTCGCCGAGCGGCGGGTGGAGAAGCGCTACGTGGCCGATGTGGTGGGGGTGCCCACCGCGGAGGAGGGCCGGATCGACTGGCCCCTGGCCAAGTGCCAGCACCGGCCCCCCCGCTACGGCGTTGACCCTGAGCGGGGCAAGCCCTGCCGCACCGACTGGCGGTTGCTGGAGGCCGATGGCAGCGGCTGTCGCTTGGCCCTGCAGCCCCACACGGGCCGCTCCCATCAATTGCGGGTGCACCTGCAGGCCCTGGGCCATCCGATCGTGGGCGACCCGCTCTACGGCGCGGCGCATCCCCACCAGCGCATGCACCTGCATGCCTCCCTGCTGGCCTTCGTGCATCCCCTCAGCGGGGAGCGCATCTGCGTTCAGTCCCCCGTGCCGTTCGCGCGGCCGTCGCTACCCCCCCATGCCTGATCCCTCCCCCCTGCTGCCGGTGATCGGCTACACCGCCGCCACGCTCACCACCGTGAGCTTTGTGCCCCAGGCGCTCAAGACCCTGCGCAGCGGTGACACCCGCGGCATCTCGCTGCGGATGTACCTGCTGTTTTGCAGCGGCATCGTGCTCTGGGGGGTCTATGGCCTGCTCACCGCCGATGGGCCGCTGATTGCCGCCAATGCCATCACGTTGGTGCTGTCGAGCCTGATCCTGGAGCGCACCTGGCGCGCCAGGTGGCGCAGCCGTTAGCGGTTGCGGGGCGGCAGACCGCTGCCCCGCTGGAGGCCATCGAGCCATCGCTGGCCCTGGTGGCGCAGGGCGGCGGCGGCGGCGGCCACGGCGAGGGCCAGGGCTCCGGCCCAGCCCGGCCCGCACCAGGCGGCCGCCACCAGGGCCAGCAATGCCACGGCCCCCGCGGCGGAGCGCAGCTGCGGCAGGCGGCGGTGGGCGCCGGCGCAGCTGCGGCAATGGCGGGTGTGGGCCTCGTAGCG
The DNA here is from genome assembly GCA_010030955.1 of Synechococcaceae bacterium WBB_10_009. Taxonomy (GTDB): domain Bacteria; phylum Cyanobacteriota; class Cyanobacteriia; order PCC-6307; family Cyanobiaceae; genus Vulcanococcus. The sequence goes on from RHBP01000016.1 coordinate 5,766, forward strand.
CTCCATCAGTGGCGCCAACGCTTGCCGTGGGGGGAGCGGTTGGCCCGGGAACGGCTCACCGCCGTAGCGGTTCACCCAGTCGTGCAGGGCCCGGATGTTGAGGTCGGCGCTGGTGGGCAGGTGGAAGCTGCGCACCGCGTCGTGGCTGCCGCCCCGCTGCTCCAGCACCCGTTCCTGCCAGTGCAGGAAGACCTGATCGTCCTCCAGCACCACGTGGTTGCCCAGGTGCTGGAGCCATTGCGGCCGCAGCCCCAGCAGCCGGCCGGGCCAGGGGGAGCTGAACTGGAAGGGGAAGCGGGCGAACAGCCGGCAGGCCCCACGGCGGATCGGCGTGGCATACACCACGGTGAGGATGCGGGCGAAGCCCTTGGCGGTGAGGTCGTGCCACATCAGGCACGGCGCCGCATAGGTGGTGTGTTGGCTCCCCAGGCGCCCCCGCCGCGGCCCCTCCGGCCACAGGCTGGTGAAGCCCTCCGGGCCAAAGCTGGTGAGCTCCAGCTCCACCGGCCCGGCGTTCTCCCGCCGGCCCACGGTGGCGTGGTGGGTGAACGGCACATGGCTCACATCGAGCACGTTCTCCAGCAGGGTGAGGGCATCCATGGGCAGGTCGCGGAAGGTGTCCTGCACCACCCAGCCATCGGCCCAGCCCCGGCCCTGTTGCTGCAGCACCGGCACCAGCGGCAGGGGATGGGCGCCGGCCTCAGCCGGGTCGCCGCTAAACACAAACAGCAACCCCTGCGCCGCGGCGGTGGCGTAGCTGCGGCAGTGGCTGCGGGGGCTGATGCGGCTGCCGGGCTGGGCTTGGGGGATGGCGGTGCAGTGGCCGTCGCCGTTGAAGGTCCAGCCGTGGTAGGGGCACTCCAGCTCACCGGCGCCATTGAGGCGTCCCTCCGAGAGGGGCACCAGCCGGTGCGGGCACACATCGGCGAAGGCACGCCAGTGCTGGCCGTTGGCGTCGAACCAGAGCACCAGGTCGTTGTCCAGCAGGGTGAAGGGGGTGGGCCGCTGCGGGTCGAGGTCCCGCAGATAGGCCACCGGATACCAGGCTTGTGACCACCCCACCCATGGCTCAGGCGCTGTAGCCCTTGCGGGCAGGGATCGGGTAAGGAATGCGGCGGTGGCGCATGCGACGCCACACCCGCACGAAGGCCCGCACCAGCAGCTCCAGCTCCGCCAGGGTGAGGCCGCTGTCGCGCAGCTGGCCGTCCTGCCAACGGGCATCGACGATCCGCCGCACCATGGCGCGGGCCTGCTGCTCGTCGGTGTCCGGCGGCAGGGAGCGCAGGGCGGCTTCGCAGCCATCCGCCAGCATCAGCACAGCGGTTTCGCGGCTGCGGGGGATGGGGCCCCGGTAGCGGTAATCGCGTTCGGCAATGGCGGGGTTGCGGCGCCGCGCCTCATGCAGGAAGTAGCCCATCTTGAGGGTGCCCTGGTGTTCGGGGATGAAGTCCGCCAGGGGCCGGGGCAGGCGGTAGCGGCGGGCCAACTTGAGGCCTTCATCCACATGGGCCTGCAGGATGCCGGCGCTGAGTTGGGGGTCGTCGAGGGCGTCGTGGGGGTTGTCGCCGCTGTTCTGGTTTTCGATGAACCATTGGGGGCCGTGCAGCTTGCCCACGTCGTGGTACAGCGCACCGGTGCGGATCAGGTCGGTGTCGGCCCGGATGGCGCGCCCGCCCTCTTCCGCCAGGCCGCAGATCATCAGGGTGTGCTCAAAGGTGCCCGGGGCCTCCTGCGACAGGCGCCGCAGCAGGGGGCGCTCCAGGTCGGCCAGCTCCAGCAGCCGCGTGCGGGTGAGCAGGTCAAAGAAGCTCTCCAGCAGCGGGCTGATCAGCAGCACCCCCAGCAGCAGCCCCCCCAGCAGCAGGGCTTCGCCGGGCAGGTCGGCGCCGATCGGCAGCAGCCCATCGCCCTCGGCCTGAGCGGCGGCCCACTGCAACAGCAGCCATTCGGCCGCCAGGGCCCCGAGGGGAATGAACAGGGTGAGCTGCAGCAGCTGGGCGCGGCTGCGTTGCCGGCCCGCCAGCACGGCGGTGATCGAGGCCACCAGCGCCGCCACCAGCACCCGCTGGTCGTTGAACGGGGCCAGGGGCAGCGGCCACAGCAGGCTGGCCACCGCCACCCAGGCCAGCCCGGCGGTGGTGCCCAGCCCCTGGGCCAGCAACAGCGTGGCGGGCACCAACAGGGCCAGGGGGCTGGCGGCGCTGCCCAGCCAGAGCTTGAAGCCCTGCACCAGCAGCAGCAGCCCCAGGGTCAGCAGGGCCTGGCGCGGCTCCAGGCTGGGGCGGCTGCGGCGGATCACCAGCAACAGCACGCCACAGGCCGCCAGCGCTTCGCACAGATGCCCGAGCCAGGCCCCCACCAGGGGTCGGCGGTTCACCAGGCCGAAGTAATCCAGCACCGCATACGACTGGGCGCTGATCGGTTGGCCCTGGCGGGTGATCCACTCCCCCTTGCGCACCTGAATGGTGGGGATGCCCTGCTGGGTGAGCAGCTCCTCGATCAACCGCTGGCTCAGGGCCGGGTCGATGCGCAGGTTGGTGCGCCCCTGCAGGGAGCTGGCCAGCACCCGCGCCCCCAGCCCCAGCCCCGGCTGCGGCATGGGCTCCAGTTGCAGGGCCGCGGCCTGCTCCAGCTGCTGTTGGGCCACGCTGCCGATCAGCCCCTGCTGCAGCATTCGCCGCTGGGCCAATCGCAGGCTCTCTTCCCATTGGTCGAGGCGCCGGCGCGGCAGCTGCAGCAGCCAGTCGCGCTCCTCAGGGCTGAGGGCCAGGGGTGCCACCTGCTCCTGCCCGGTGTTGGCCAGGCGCTCGATCGCCTGCAGCTGCCGGGCGAGCCGCTGCTCCAGCTCCCGGTTGATGCGGGGGTCCACCACCTGCACGTGGGTGCGGGGCCCCAGCTGGGAGCGCCGCTGCTCGAGGGCATCGGAATCCACCACGGTGGCGGCTTTCGGGGCCCGCACGGTGAAGGGGGCGGGCACGCCGGGCCGCAGGCTGGGCTCCACCAGCCACGGCCAGCTCGACAGCAGCGCCACCAGCAGACAGCCCACCAACACGCTGGTGGTGTCGCGCCGCCGCCAGGGGGCCAGGGCCTGCCGCGGCCGTTCCTGGCGCCACAGCCGCCACACCAGCTGCCGGCGCAGGCGCCGCAGGGCACCCCAGGGTGACGGGCCGGGGGCCAGGCGGATCAACGCAACCGTGCACGTTTGTGCTCAAGCTAGCCCTGCCAGGCATGCTGAGGGGCAGTAGCCAGCTCGCTTTAGCCATGGCCACCCGTTTGGATGGGCGTCAGCTGGCGGCCCAGATCGAGCAGCGCCTGCAGGCGGTGGTGGCGGAGCGCCTGGCGCGGGCCGGGCGGCCGCCGGGGCTGGCGGTGCTGCGGGTGGGGGATGACCCCGCCAGCGGCGTGTATGTGGCCAACAAAGAGAAGGCCTGCAGCCGCATCGGCATCACCAACCTGGGGGCGCACCTGGGCGCCGACACCCCGGCGGCGGAGGTGCTGGCCACGATTCAACGGCTCAACGCCGATCCGGCGGTGGACGGCATCCTGCTGCAACTGCCGCTTCCCAAGGGGCTCGATGAACGGCCGCTGCTGGCGGCGATCGATCCGGAAAAAGACGCCGACGGCCTCCACACCCTCAACCTCGGCCGCCTGTTGAAGGGGGAGCCGGGGCCCCGCAGCTGCACCCCCGCCGGGGTGATGGCGCTGCTGGCCGCCGCGGGGGTGGAGCTCTCGGGCAAGCGGGCCGTGGTGGTGGGGCGCAGCATCCTGGTGGGCCAGCCGATGGCCTTGATGCTGCAGGCGGCCGACGCCACCGTGAGCGTTGCCCACTCCCGCACCGCTGATCTCGCGCAGCTCACGCGCCAGGCCGATGTGCTGGTGGTGGCGGCGGGCCGGCCCCGCATGGTGGGCGCGGAGCACGTGAAGCCCGGCGCCGTGGTGGTGGATGTGGGCATCCATCGGCTTGAGCCCGACCCCGCCGCCGGGCCCGAGGCCAAGGCGCGGCTGTGCGGCGATGTGCGCTTTGAGGAGGTGGAGCCGATCGCCAGTGCGATCACCCCCGTGCCCGGTGGGGTGGGGCCGATGACGGTGACGCTGCTGCTGGTGAACACGGTGGCCAGCTGGTGCCAGCGCAGTGGGTTGGATCAGCCCTTGGCGGATCTGTTGCCCTGAGGTGTAGGGCGGGGCGCGTGCTGAGAGAATCCCCGCCAGTTGCGCGGCCCACGGCCCCTTCCCCCATGACCGCGGCGGTGAGCACCACGTTTGATTTCGCCGCCTACCTGGAGGCGGCTCGCCTGCGGGTGGAAGCGGCCCTGGATGGATCCCTCGGCCCGGAGCGGCCCGAGACCCTGCGGGAGGCCATGCGCTACTCGCTGCTGGCCGGCGGCAAGCGGTTGCGCCCGATCCTCTGCCTGGCGGCCTGTGAGCTGGCCGGGGGCCAGGCCGAGCAGGCGATGCCCACGGCGGTGGCGCTGGAGATGGTGCACACCATGTCGTTGATCCATGACGACCTGCCCGCCATGGACAACGACGACCTGCGCCGCGGCCGCCCCACCAACCACAAGGTGTACGGCGATGCCAACGCCATCCTGGCCGGTGATGCCCTGCTCACCCGCGCCTTCGAGATGGTGGCCCTGCGCAGCCCGGGCGTTCCGGCGGAACGGCTGCTGGCGGTGGTGGGGGAGCTCTCCCTGGCCTCCGGCGCCCCCGGGCTGGTGGGCGGCCAGGTGGTGGACCTGGAGTGCGAGGGCAAGAGCGTGGACCTCGACACCCTCGAGTACATCCACCTGCACAAAACCGGTGCCCTGCTGCGGGCCTGTGTGATCAGCGGTGCCCTGATCGCCGGTGCGTCCGAGGCGTTGCTGGAGGCGCTGCGGGTGTATGCCCGCGGCATCGGCCTGGCCTTCCAGATCATCGACGACATCCTCGATGTCACCGCCAGCAGTGAGGTGCTGGGCAAAACCGCCGGCAAGGACCTCACCGCCGACAAGACCACCTACCCCAAGCTGCTGGGCCTGGAGGAATCCCGGCGCCGCGCTGAGGCCCTGGTGGCGGAGGCCAAGGCCGCGCTCGACCCCTGGCGCGACCGCGCCGCACCGCTGCTGGCCCTGGCGGACTACATCACGAGCCGCGATCGATGAGCAGCCCCGGGCTCGCGCTGCTCGACAACGGCGCCCTCTGGTGGGGCCTGGCGGCCTGCGGCACCGCCCAGCTCTCGAAGCTGCTGATTGAGCTGGTGCTGCACCGGCGCTGGAACCCCAAGGTGCTGGTGGAAACCGGCGGCATGCCCTCGAGCCACTCGGCCCTGCTCACGGGCACCGCGGCGGGCCTGGGCTGGCAACAGGGGTTTGATTCCGGGCTGTTCGCCCTGGCGGCCTGCATGTGTTTTGTGGTGCTCTACGACGCATCCGGTGTGCGCCGGGCCGCCGGACTCACCGCCGCCCGTGTGAACACCCTGGCGGAGCCTCCGGCCGATCAACAACCGTTGAAGGAAAACCTCGGCCACACCCGCCTGGAGGTGCTGGTGGGCAGTTTGATGGGGCCGCTGGTGGCCCTGCCCGGGCTGGTGTGGGTGGGCTCGCCGCTGCTGCTCGCCCGCCACTGGGGTTGGCTCCCGGTTGGCTGAACCGGGCGGCTTCACCCTCACCGCCGGCCAATCGGCGGCGGCCGACGCCTTTGCCCAGTGGCTGCAGGCCCCCTACGACGGCACCCCGTTTGTGCTGAGCGGCTACGCCGGCACGGGCAAAACCACCCTCTCGCGCCATCTGCTGCAGCAGGTGGACACCCTGGGCCTCTGTTGGACCGTGGTGGCCCCCACCCACAAGGCGGTGGGGGTGCTGCGCCAGCAGCTGGCCTTGGGGGGGCTGCAGCCCACCTGGTTCCCCAGCACCATTCACCGCCTGCTGCGGCTGAAGCTCAAGCGCCAGGGCGATGTGGAGCGCTGCGAAGAAACGGAGCAGACCGCCGCCGCCCTGGAACACCTGGGCCTGGTGCTGGTGGATGAGGCCTCGATGGTGGACAGCACCCTGCTGGAGATCGCCCTGCGCTGTGCCCACCCTTTCCGCACCCGGCTGGTGTTCGTGGGGGATCCGGCCCAGCTGCCGCCGGTGGGGGAGCCCCAGAGCCCCGTGTTTGCCCTCACCCGCGCCGCCAGCGCTTGCCTCACGGAGGTGGTGCGGCACCAGGGCCCGGTGCTGCAGTTGGCCACAGGGCTGCGCAATGGCCAATTGCCCTGCCAGCCGCCGCCCCCCATGGCGCCTGTGAGCACCCCCCAGGGGCAGGTGGTGGTGGCCGCCCGCGAGCCGTGGCTGGCGGCGGCCCAGGCGGCCCTGCGCCGCGGCGCCGAGCTGGACAACCCCGACCACGCCCGCATCCTCTGCTACACCAACCGCGCCCTGGAGCAGTTGGTGCCCCTGGCCCGCCGCGCCATCCACGGCGACATGGCCGACCAGCTGCCGGTGCTGCCCGGTGAGGTGCTGATCACCCGCTCGGCGGTGATGGCCCCCGCCTGCCGGGCCGGCGAGGAGGCCGCGGAGGAGCCCGACCTGCTGCTGGGCTCCAACCGCGAGCTGGTGGTGCGCGACGTGACGCCGGAGCGCTGCGACCTGGCGGAGTTCGGCCTGAGCGGCGGCGATGGCCCCTCAGGTTTCACGGTGCCGGTGATCGACACCCTGGTGGCGGAGGTGGAGGCCGGTGAGACCCGCCTCAGCCTGCGGCTGCTGCCGCCGGCGGGCAGCGCCGCCCGCGAGCAGCTCGATGGGGTGCTGCGGCAGCTGCGCCAGCGGGCCCGCGAGGCGGGCAAGCAGGAGGGCCGCGGCCTGTGGCGCCGCTACTTCCTGGTGCGGGATGCCTTCGCCTCGCTCGGGCCCGCGGCGGTGCTCACGGTGCACCGCAGCCAGGGCAGCACCTTCGGCGAGGTGTTCATTGCCGGCGATGTGTTCTGGCCCAGCGACGACACCCTGCGGCGCCAGCTGGTGTACGTGGCGGTGAGCCGCGCCAGCCAGGCGGTGTGGCTGGTGGCCGATGGCCGCCGTGGTTCGGATCCGGAGCGCTGGCGCCGCTGGCTTCAGCGCAGTTGAAGGCCCTCGATCCCCTGCCAGCCCATGTAGCCCGCCAGCACCAGGCTGAGCCCCCCCACCAGCAGGTCGCCCCGCAGGAACAGCAGCTGCTTGGCGCGCTCCAGCAGCGGCAGCACCTGCTCGCGGCCGATCAGCACCGCCAGGAAGGGGATCAGCAGCGCCAGGCTCGCCACCAGGGTGAAGCCGGCCGTGTAGAGCACCTCCTGCAGCCGGTTCAACCCCGAGGCCAGCAGGGCCGAGGCCGTTTTGGCAAACAAAAACAGGTCATCGGGGCTGATCACCTCCAGGCCGCTGCTGATCCCCAGCAACAGGGGGAGGGGCATGGCGCAGAAGCGATCCAGTTGGCGGGTCCAACCGGGGGTATTGCCCTCCTCCTCGCGGCTGAGCAGCTCCTTGATGCCCAGGGCCAGCAGGGCGCCGGCGGCCAGCAGGTCGAGGCCGGTGCGGTGGCTGCTGCCTTGGGCCATGGTGAGCAGCAGCCCATGGCCGGCGGTGAGCAGCAGCACCACCATCAGGGCCACCGTGATCATCCAGCCGAGCACCAGCAGGCCGCCGCGCCGCAGCGGCTGCGGCCCCAGCAGCAACAGCAGCAGCAGCCCGATGTGCAGGGGGCTCAGGGTGATGCCGCTGCCGTAGGCCACCAGTTCGGCCCAGAGGGTGGCTTGGCTCATGGGCGGTGCGGCTCAGCGGCGGATCTCGAACCAGTCTTCCCGGATGGGGTGCAGCTGGCCATGCACCACGCTCAGCACCTCCGCCAGTTCGGGGCCCCGCTCGCACCAGAGCCGCAGTTCGGTTAGGGCCTGCACGGCCCCTTCCGCCTGCACCTCCACGGTGCCATCGGGCAGGTTGCGCACCCAGCCGTTCAGATCGAGCTCGCGGGCCTTCTGGCAGCAGGCCGCCCGGTAGCCCACCCCCTGCACGCGGCCCTTCACGATCAGCTGCCAGCGCTCCTGGCGGCTGCCGAAGGCCGGCTCGCTGCGATCGCTCTGCAGCCACTCCCGCCGCCGCACGCTGCGGCTGTTGCGGCTCACCGGGTTGAGGTCGGCGATCAGCCAGCCCGGAGCCCGCGATTCCACCTGCTTGAGCGGTTGTTGGCCGCTGCCGCCGCGCCGGGCGCGGCGTCCGCTGGCGTCTTCGCCAGTCATGCCCCCAGTCATGCCCACGGTGCGTCGCTCCCCGGTGCATCTCCACCCCACGCTGGCACGGGGGCGTTCCCTCCAAGCTGGCACGGGCGCGTTCCAACGCAACAAGGCCCGCTGCTGCCGCTCGAAACCCAGCACGCTCACGGTGGCGGTGCCCAGCACCAGCAGGGCGCCACCCTGCACCCCCAGCCCCAGCCAGCAGCCCGCCAGGCAGCGCAGCACATGGCCGTGGGCGAACAGGGCCACGCGCCCGCCATCGCCGGCGAGCGCCAACCCCCGCTCGATCACCCGCTCGCAGCGCTCCCTCACCTGCCCCGGGGTCTCGCCCCCCGGGCAGGGGTGGCTGAACACGGTCCAATCCGGCACGGTGCGGCGGATCTCAGCGGTGGTGATGCCCTCGTAATCGCCGTAGTCCCACTCCTTGAGGTCCGGCGTGATTTCGGCGCCGGCCGCCAGCCCCGCCAGCTCACAGGTGCGCCGGGCCCGTTGCAGGGGGCTGCAGAGCACCGCCGCGAAGGGCTGCCGGGCCAGCAGCGGCGCCAGGGCCCGGGCCTCCGTCTCGCCTTCGGGCAGCAGTGGCAGATCCGTGTGGCTGGTGTGGCGCCCGGCCTGGGCCCAGGCGGTGGCGCCATGGCGCAGCAGCCAGAGTTCAGGGGTGCCCATCGGTGGTTGGGGGTGGCAGGGGGATGGCCCGGGTCGGCGGCCACCAGCCGCTGCGGCAGCTGGGGGCAGCCCCCCCAGTGCAGGTGCAGCCAGCTGGCGTGCAGCTGGGGTGAGCCCCAGCCTTCGGGGCGGCGCGGGGCGCCCCACCCCTCAAGCTGCCAAAGGGCGCCGGTCTGCGCCAGGGGGGTGTGCAGCTGCCAGCGGTGGAATTCATGGCCGCAGAGCCGCTCGCCCCGCCGCAGCACCAGGCCATCACCGCTGGGCTCGGCCGTGCGGTAGCCCAGGCTGAGGGCGCCGCGGCGGGCCTCGAAGGGCAGCAGGCCCGCCATCGGGTGGGGTGTGCCCTCGGCATCCGCCAGCCGCTGCCCCAGCAGCAGCAGCCCGCCGCATTCCGCATAGATCGGCAGGCCGGCCCCATGCGCCCGTTGCAGTTCCGTCAGGCTGCGGCGGCATTGGCCCAGCTGGGCGGCGTGCAGTTCGGGGTAGCCGCCGGGCAGCACCAGGCCGCGGCAGCCTGCGGGGAGCGGCTGGTCCGCCAGGGGCGACCAGGGCTGCAGTTCGGCCCCCTGCTGGGCCAGCAGTTCGCTGGCTTCGGGGTAGCGGAAGTGGAAGGCCGCATCGCTGGCGATGGCCAGGGTGATCGGCGCCGCCGCGCCGCGGGCTTCGCTCGGCTCAGCGCCGGCGGTGGTGGCGGGTTTCGGGGCGGCCAGCAGGGGCCACAGCGGCTCGAGCTGCAGGTGCTGCTGCGCCAGGTCGGCCCAGGCCCCGAGCCGCTGCTGCAGGTCGGTGAGTTCGTGGGCCGGCAGCAGCCCCAGGTGGCGCAGCCCCAGGTGGCGCGACGGCAGCTCGAGGCTGCTGTGGCGCGGCAGGGCCCCCAGCAGGGGCATGCCGATGCTCTCGAGGCTCTCCCGCAGCAGGGCGTGGTGGCGGTCGCTGCCGACGCCGTTGAGCACCACGCCGGCGAACCGGAGCTGCGGCTGGTGGTCGCGGAAGCCCCGCACCAGGGCCGCCAGCGAGCCGGCCTGGCGGCTGGCCTCCACCACCAGCACCACCGGCAGATCCAACAGGGCGGCCACGTGGGCGGAGCTTCCCTCCGGGCTGGGGCCGCGGCCGTCGAACAGGCCCATCACCCCCTCCACCAGCGCCAGCCGGCTGCGGCTGCCGTGGCGCTGGAAGCTCTGCTGCACCCAGGCCTCGCCGCAAAGCAGTGGGTCGAGGTTGCGGCAGGGTTGGCCGCTGGCGGCCGTGTGCAGCTGGGGGTCGAGGTAGTCGGGCCCCACCTTGAACAGCTGGATGCTCTGGCCGCGGCGCCGGGCCAGGGCGGTGAGGGCCAGGCTGAGCAGGGTTTTGCCGCTGCCGCTGCAGGGGGCGGCGATCAGGCAGGCCATGGGGTGGCTCGGGCGGACCGCCGCCGGGGATCAGCTGGGCAGCAGCTTGGCAGCCAGGCCCGCCGCCGCCGCCAGCAGGGGGTTGGTGCTGTCGTGGCCGCCGCCCAGCAGCCGGGCCATTTCCATCTCCTCGCTTTCGTTGGGCAGGGGCACCACCTCCTCCGCCAGTTCCATGGAGGCCACCCCGCCGGCCTCAAGCCGCATGCAGCCGCCCGATTCCGAGCAGAGGATCACGCACAGGGGGGGCTTGTCGGCGGGGGCGCAGATCAGGCGCACGCCCACCAGCGCGCCGGGGTGGGTTTTGCTCACCCCCACCGGCACGGGCATCAGCCGGAACTGCACCGACTGGCCATCGCTCCGTTGGAATTCCGCCAGGATCCCGCGGCCCTCGCTGCTGCTGCCGGCCTCCACCCAGCTGCTGCTCTGCAGGTGCCAGCCCAGCCGATCGGCAATCCAGGCCGCCAGCAGCAGCCCCTTCACCGGGTGCTGACCCTCCACATCGATGTCCAGCTGCACCACGTGGGCGAGGGCGCTCTGGCGGCTGGGGGGGTCGAACACCATGGCCAGCGATTCGCGCCAGGTGCGCAGCCGCAGCCAGTTGAGGTCGTTCACCGCCTGGCCCCGTTCGATGCGCTCCACCAGCAGATCCAGGCAGCGCCGCGGCATGCCGATGGAGCTGTCGAGCACCAGGCGGCGGGGCGGCACCGCCAAGGCCTCCAGCAGCTCCGGTGATTCATCGAGGGAGCCGTTCCACCACACCCAGCAGGGCAGCTCAGCGGCGATCAGCGGCTGCAGCATGGCCAGCCCCTGCTGCAGGGCCCCCATGCCGCCGCGCAGCACCACCACATCCCCGCAGGCATCACCGCCGCCACTGCGCTCATCGCTGAGGGGGCAGTAGGCGGCCACCAGGGTTTCCAGGGGGCGATCCGCCGCCAAGGTGGGGGCGAGGGTGATCAGCCGCCGCGGTTGGTGGGCGCTGATGGCGCGGTCCACAAATTGGCCGCGCAGGTCGTCGGCGCTGTGTTGGCCGTCCTGCTGCCCGAGGGCCCAGGCCACCTCAGGCGCCGTGGGGGCGGTGCTGGCGGGCAGCCCCAGGTCGGAAGCGGCCTGGCGGGCGGCCTCGAGCAGGGTGTCATTGAGCAGGCCGCTGATCGGCCCATCGATGCGGCCGGTGCGGATCAGTTGCTGCTGCAGCCAGGAGGGTTCCCACACCACCAGGGTGAAGGTGGCGGCGCCGGCCTCCTCCTTGAGGTGGTCGCTCCAGAGGCGGCTGAGGTAATCGGGCACCTCCTGGGGTGGCAGTTCCAGCGGGGCCTGGAGGGTGAGCTGGGGAGCCATGGCGGGGCGAACGGCGAAGGGGAGGAGCGAAGCGGTGGAAAACGGCGGTCAGGGGCGGCGCCACATCAGGCCGTCGTCGGCCAGCAGGTTGTCGGCGGCGCTGGGGCCCCAGGTGCCGGCTTCGTAGGGGTGCACCGGCAGCTGCCAGGGGGCGTCCTCCATCAGCTCCAGCAGCGGGGTGTAGAGGCGCCAGGCCGCTTCCACCTCGTCGCTGCGGGTGAACAGGGTGGGGTCGCCGAGCATGGCGTCCGCCAGCAGGCGCACGTAGCCCTCATCGGAGGGCTCGCCAAAGCTTTCGTCGTAGCTGAAGTGCATGTCCACCGGGCGGCTGCGCATGCCCGATCCGGGGGCCTTCACGTCGAACACAAATCCCGCCCCTTCATCGGGCTGGATGCGCAGCACCAGCTGGTTGGCGGTGGGGCTGCCGCCGGCCGCATCAAACAGGTGCACCGGGGCCTCCCGGAAGGTGAGCACCACCTCAGACAGGCGCTTGGGCAGGCGCTTGCCGGTGCGCAGATAAAACGGCACACCCTGCCAGCGCCAGTTGTCGATGAACAGCTTCATCGCCACATAGGTTTCGGTGGTGCTGTTGGGGTTCACCCCTGGCTCCTGCCGGTAGCCGGTCACCGGCCGCTGCGGCGTGCCACCGGCGGCGTATTGCCCGCGCACGCAGCAGCGCCAGGGCTCATCCTCATGGGCCAGGCGGGCCGCCTGCAGCACCTTGGCCTTCTCGTTGCGGATCGCCTGGCCCATGAGGATGAACCCTGGCGCTGCTGCGTGCGCGGCCAGTACGGCCCCGGCGGCACCAGCCTGTTGCAGGCCTGGCGTCCCCCCAGCGCCGGCCCGACGGGCAACGCGGCCCTCGATGCCCAGGAACTCGACGACGCCACGGTGGAGAAGTGGTTCCACGGACGCAAGGGGAAGGTGGTCGGCTGTCAGTATCGCTATCTCGTGAACTACGTGAAGGACACACTGACCGATCCCAAGACGCTCTTCCCCGCCTACGACGAGAAGGCGGGCTACCGGATCGCAGGCTTCGTCTGGTTTCAGGGCTACAACGACCTCGGCT
>RHBP01000151.1 GCA_010030955.1 Synechococcaceae bacterium WBB_10_009
TCGCCGGCGGCGGCCTGTTCGTAGGCCGGTGCCACAAGCCATTCGCGCCAGGTGATGGCGGGGTTCACCCGTCGCATGGCGGCGGCAGCGGTGGCCGCATCGCCCAGCTGCTGGCGCCAGCGTTCGAGCCAGGCCTGCAGCTGCGCTTCCAGCTCCTCGGAGCAGGGCACGTAGAAGCTGGGCTTGAGCGCCTCCACCGTGTCGGGGACGGCGCTGAGCCGCCGGAACACCAGCGTGTAATCGGCGCGGGCATTCACCAGCAGCTGCAACAGCTGCTGCACCAGCTCGGCGTCGTAGTGGCTGAGGCCGAGCTTGCTGGCCCACATCGCCTCCAGCTGCTGCGCCATGGCATCGGCGAAGCCATCGCGCAGGTCTTCGAGCTGCTCGATGGCTGTGGCGTTGCCCTCCAGCAGGGGCCGCAGGGCGGTGCAGAACATGCCGTAGTTGGCTTCGGCCGCCGCCGGTTGGTTGAAGAAGCAGAAGTGGTCGCCGCCGCCGGTCCACGGTTGGAAGCGCGGCTCGAACAACTCGCAAAACCCGAAGGGGCCGTAGTCGAGCGTGTAGCCACCGGCGGCGCAGTTGTCGCTGTTGAAGTTGCCCTGGCAGTAGCCCACCCGCATCCAGTGGGCCACCAGGGCGGTGAGGCGCCCGCGGAACAGGCGCGCCAGCTCCAGCACCTGCTCCGGCAGCGGCAGCGATGCATTGATTTCGCTGCGGTAGTTGCGCGCGATCAGGTGTTCGGTGATCTGCTGCAGTTCCCGCAGCGCTGCGGGGTGGGCGTTGCTGCGGGCGCGGCGGCCGAACAGCTCCAGCTGCCCCACCCGCAGGAACGACGGCGCCACCCGGGTGGTGATCGCCGCCGGGTTGTCGACCATCACGTCGGGGTCGTAGGAGCTGGACTGCGGCGCATACCAGGGGCGGCGCACGGTTTCCGCCTGCGACACAACGAGCGTGAGCGAGCGGGAGGTGGGCACCCCCAGGGCGTGCATCAGCTCCTGGGCCAGGAATTCGCGCACGCTGGAGCGCAGCACGGCGCGGCCATCGGCGCCGCGGCAGTAGGGGGTGGGGCCGCCGCCCTTGAGCTGCAGCTCCCAGCGCTGGCCGTTGAACAGCCCTTCAAACACGGAGATGGCGCGGCCATCGCCATAGCCGTTGCCCGTGCCGAAGGGGCACTGCTGGATGTACTCCGTGCCGTAGATCGAGAGGGCGTAACCGGTGGCCCAGCCGTAGGGGCGCATGGGGCCAGTGGCCACGCTGCTGTCGCCGGAGAAGAAGCGGCGGAAGGCCGGGTCGTCGAGCAGCTGCTCGCTGAGCCCCAGCTCCGCAAACAGCGCCGTGCTGTGGGCCACGATCTGCGGATCCGGCAGGGGCGTGGCGGTGACGGGCACGTAGTGGCCAGAGCGCACCTGGCGGGGCCGGTGGTCGCGGCCATCGGCCGTGGCCTGCGGGTCGGGCTGCAGCGCCTCCAGCAGGGAATAGTCGGCCTGGCTGGCGAACTCCGCGAAGCTGGATGTGAGCACTGGCCTGGCCTCCGGTGGCCCGCCGCAGGGGCCGATCTGCCTTATAGCGCCTGGCTTGAGGCGGTGACTCACCCCGGTGTGAGGGCCGGCTGGGGGCTACCAACCGCCGGGGATCACCCGCCTCTGGGGTCGTGGGGTCATCAGCCGGGTGGCCAGCCAGTAGAGCAGCAGCAGATCACCGCTCTGCACCCCCAGCAGCAACAGCGAGGGGCCCTCGGTGAGGGTGAGACCGATCCGCAGGGCCACGGAGCTGGCGATGATCAATCCGCAGCCGAGCCACCATCCCAGGCGCAGCGTCTGGTTGCTCAGGGGGCGCGGCGCAATCAGGTTGACCCACACCAGCTGGCAGGCGAGCACGGTGGCGTAGCCGATCCAGAGCCTCGGCTCCAACACGTTGTTGTAGAAGGCCGATGCCTCTTGGTCGGGCCGAGCGAGCAGTTGGAACAACCAGGGCCGCCCGTAGGTGGTGAGCAGCCAGCCCCAGGCCACGTCGATGGCCGTCAGCAGGATCGGAGCCAGCCAGGGCCGTGTGCGGCTCGTCATGCGGGGCGAGGTGGCGGGACACATCTTCGGCCTGGGGCAGATCCGATGACGATGGCCCGCAGTGCCGCTGAGCCTCAGCGCCCCCGCTCCCCCAAGCTCGACCACAGCCATGCACCGAGGCTCATCACCGCGGCTCCGAAGGCGAGGAAGGCGATCAGCAGGTCGGGGCGTTCCATGCGGGCCAGTGTGCGCGCGTGCTGCAGGTGGCGATGTGGCAGTGGCTGCATGAATCAGGGATCCCTGTCAATCGGCCCTGCAGCGGGCTGAAATCCAAAGCCCGTCCGCAGATTTGCGGCGGCTTGCCTCAGGGTTAAGGACCCTGGTGGCATCCGTCGCGAGGAGCACGCGATGCCCGTCGTGATTCAGAGCCGCAGCGTCGACGACGACAGCTGGAGTGATGAGGTGTGGCGGCGCACCCATTTCGAGGCCTACGTGGTGGCCCGCAACAAGGCCAAACTCACCGGCCGCATCTACCGCCTGGTGGACCAGGACGGTGCGGTGCTCGAGGAGGTGCGCCACCTGGGCAACAGTTTCCGGCGCGGCCGCCAAGGCCGATCCGGCCCCTGATCAGCCCAGCCCCAGCTGGCCGAGGATGCCCTTGCCGCTGAGGGCCTCGGTGGCGATGGCGATCACGAAGCCCAGCATGGCCAGACGGCCGTTGAGGGATTCGGCGAAGGGCACAAAGCCGGTGCGCTGGTAGGGAACCTTGAAGCTGGTGCTGGAGGTGCTGGCCATGGCGGTCAAGCATTCTTCATAGATTTTAACACCGGTTCGTTGTGGTTTGGCTCAGCCCGCCGCCTGGCCGTCGTCGCGGTGGATTCGGTGGCGGTTCGCCATGGCGTTAGGCCTACGGCGGCAACAGCCGCTCCAGGATCTCAGCCACCCCATCCACCAGCGGCCGCGTGCAGCCCAGCTTCGGGCTCCAGATGGCGCCGCTGCGCAGCTCCGCCGCGCTGATCAGGGCCATGTCTTGCCCCTCCAGCAGTTGCAGCTGCTCCAGGGGCACCGTGAGGGCTCCGCTGAACACATGGGCCAGCCGGCGGGGGTGGTGGTGCAGGAAGCGGAATTCCAGGCTGTCGCCGCCCCAGCTGATCTCCTCCAGCAGCTCGCGCCGCAGCGCCTGCTCTGGGCCTTCCCCCGGCTCCAGGTGGCCGCCGAACAGCCCCCAGCAGCCGGGGCCCACGATGCCGGGCACGTCGTCGCGCAGTTGCATCAACCAGTGGCCGTTGCGCTCCAGCAGGGCCAGGGCCACCTCCGCCGGCATGGACGCTCCGCTTCCGTGCCTGCATCCTGGCGGCTGGTGGCCCGCTTCCCCTGAACAACGTTGACGCCCTGATCGCCCGCCTCGGGCTGCAGCCCCACCCCGAGGGGGGCTTCTACCGCGAGCTGCACCGCAGCCCCCTGGCGGTGCAGCGCGGCGATGGCCAGGCCCGTTCCGCCCTCACCTTGATTCTGTTTCTGCTGCCGGCGGGGGCCATCAGCCGCTGGCACCGGGTGCAGGGCGCCGATGAGAGCTGGCATTTCATCGGCGGCGCACCGTTGGAGCTGCTGCTGCGCCCTGCTGCAGAGGCCCCCACGCAAACCACAGTGCTCGGGTTTGACCTGACGCGTGCCGAGATGGCACCCCTGGCGGTGGTCCCGTCCGGCTGGTGGCAGGCAGCCCGCAGCCTGGGGCCCTGGAGCCTGGTCAGCTGCTGTGTGGGGCCGGGCTTTGACTTTCAGGATTTCGAGCTGGATGCGGCCTTTGCGCTGGGCCTGCTGAAGGGCCGCTGGATGCGGCGCTGGGCGGAGAGCTGGGAGCGGCGCACGCTGCTGTTCGGCTCCTCGGCCAACCTGTCGATGCACGGCACCAAGTTCCGGGTCGAGGACATGGAAGGCGAAATCACCG
>RHBP01000152.1 GCA_010030955.1 Synechococcaceae bacterium WBB_10_009
CGCCGCATCCTGCAGGGCTAATGCGTTGAGCTTCACCACCACCCCATCGGTGGCGTAGGGCAGCTGGCGCCGCCCCCCATCCCAGCGCTGGAAAAACCGCTCCACCGCCTGCAGGTCTGGCAGCAGTTCGGCGTTGGGGTTCACCTTGAAGCCCGCCTGGCGCAGCCATTGCAGGGCCTCCCACTGGGAAGGGGGGGCGGCGCCATCGGGCAGGTGCAGGGTGTAGGCGAAGAAATCCAGCCGCCTGCGGGCCACCACCGCCGGATCCAGTTGCCGCAGGGTGCCGGCACAGGCGTTACGCGGGTTGGCGAACAGCGCCTCGCCCCGCTCCTCCCGCTCGGCATTGATGGCGGCGAAGGTGGCGTCGGGGATGAACGCCTCGCCCCGCACCTCCACCCAGGCGGGCGCCGGGTCGAGCTGCAGCCGCAGGGGCACAGCGCCGATGGTGCGCACGTTGGCGGTGATCTCCTCCCCCTGCTCGCCGTCGCCCCGGGTGGCGGCCCGCACCAGCACCCCGTGCTCGTAGCTGAGGGCCAGGGCGTTGCCGTCGATCTTGAGCTCCCCCACCATCGGCAGGGCGGTGCCGGGCTCCCGGTCGAGCACCTTGAGCAGGCGGGCGTACCAGGCCTCCAGCTCGTCGGTGTTGAAGGCGTTGTCGAGGCTGAGCAGGCCGATGCGGTGCCGCACGCTCTCGAATCCAGCGGCCGGGGCGCCGCCCACCCGCTGGGTGGGGCTGTCGGGGCTGCGCAGTTCGGGGTGCCGCTGCTCCAGCTCCAGCAGCTCGCGGTAGAGCTGGTCGTAGACGGGATCCTCCATCAGCGGAGCATCCAGCACGTAGTAGGCGTGGGCGGCCCGGTTGAGCAGCCGCCGCAGTTCATCGGCCCGTTGGCTGGGGGCGATCCCGGCGTTGGTCCCGGCGTCGGGGCGGTTCACGGGCGCTGGATCAGGCCGCCACCATCCGTTGGATGCGGTCCACCTTCCAGTCGTCCTCCACCTTCACGAAGGTGAAATCGAGGGGCAGCTCCTCGCTGCTTTCCGACTTCAACTTCACCGTGAGGATGATCTGGTCCTCCTGGATGCGCGGTCGGCCCGATTTGAGGTTGCGGTACTTGTTCAGCTCCAGGCCCGCCAGAAAACGGATGAACTGCTGGCGGTTCACGTGGGAGCGGTAGTTCTTGGTGGTGAGCAGGTAGGCGGCATCGATGCGTCCTGAGGCCACCTGGGTGAAGAACTGCTTGATCACCGGGTTGATGCCGCGGGCGTTCAGCACCAGCTTCACGGCGCTGATCGTCCAATAGAGCAGCAGGGCACCGGCACCGGCCAGCAGGGCCTTGGTGCCCAGGGTCTGCACCAGTTGCCAGTCCATGGACGCACGCGTGTGTTGCCGCTGATTCTGCAGGAGCAGCCGGCAGACTGTGCTCGCCGAACCGCCCCGCCGGCGTGCCCCTCGCTCCGCTGCTGCCGCTGTTCCATCGGTTCAACCGCGAGCATTTCGAGGGCAGCCTTAGCGGCCCTGATGGCCTCAGCCTGGTGAGCGTGCGCTGGAGCGACGGCCGCATGCGCCGCAGCGCCGGCCTCTACCGCTACGGCCATGACCGCCGCGGCACCGCCATCAGCGAGATCGTGCTGTCGCGGCCGCTGCTGGAGCCCTTGCCGCTGGAGGCCACCGCCAGCACCCTCTGCCACGAAATGATCCACGCCTGGGTGCACCGGGTGGTGGGGGCGGATGAGGTGCATGGCCCCCACTTCCGCGCCCGCATGGCGCGCATCAACGGCGCCCAGGGCGAGTTCGTGCTCAGCGTGCGCCACCGTTTTCCCGTGCCGGCCCAGCCGCCCCGCTGGTGGGCCCGGTGCCCCAGCTGCGGCCTGGTGTCCCCCTACCGCCGCCGCCGCGAGGGGGTGGCCTGCCGCCTCTGCTGTGAGCGCTTCCACGGAGGGCAGTGGCATGCCCGCTATCAGTTGGTGTTTGAGCCGGCGGCGGTCGCTTAATTTGCGGCCACCTTTGCCGTTGCGGCCGTGAGCACCGCCCTGTGGGCGCTCCAGTGGAGCGGGGTCAGCATCGTGCTGGTGGGCCTGGGGCGCGACCGTTGGTTGCGGCTGCGCCGGCTGGGCCGCCGTGCCTCCTTAGCCTGAGGCCATGCGCTCTGACGACGACCGCTGGGAGACCCGCCGCCCCCGCAGGCCGCGGCTCGACCAATGGATGACCACCGGCCGGCAGCTGGTGGATGGGGTGGCCGGCACCCGCCCCGGCTCCCGGGGTGATGGCCGCTCCGAAGGCCGCTCTGGAGGCGGTCTGCGGCTCAACCAGGTGGGCCGCTGGGTGGAAACCAAGCTGGATTGGCTGTTGGAGGACGACGACGGCTGGCGGGAGTCCTGGGAGGAGCCGGAGCCTTGGCGGCGCCCGAGTGAGCCCCGCCAGCCGGAGCGTCAGCGCCCCTCCAGCCGGACTCCGCTGCAGGCCGTTTCACGCCGTCCAGGCCCTGGGCAAGCGGTGCCCGCACCACAGGATTGGCCCGATGCCGACAGCTTCACGCTGAACCGCTGGAGCCGTGCCGACGCCTCCCCACGGCCCGCTGATCCGCCGCCGCGGGGGGAGCTGGGCGCCTTGGATCAGGCGGCGTCGCGGCCCCCGGGCCGTGCTTTACCCCGTTCGTCCAGGCGCCGCTTTGACGACCCCTCTGACCCGGCCTGGCCGGGGCGCTCACCTGGTAGCTGCAGCCCCGCTGGCGCAGCTCGGCGTTGACGGGTTCCACCAGGTCTCCGGGGAGGTCTTCGGCCATTTGATCGGCACTGGTGCTGATCGAGGGTGAGCCCTCATCGAGGGCGCTGAGCAGTTCGGCCCACTGGGCCACCAGGGGGTTGTGGCGGCCGGGGGGACCACCGCGGGAGGGATGGCTGGCCATGGGTTCACGGGTTGTTGTTCCTCCATGCTGGCGCAAGCATGAATAACTTCAACCTGTCAAGTCAGCTCTGTAGCCACTCGACACCTCTGTTGCAAATTGTCATGACGGAGTGTGTGCGGCGGGCCCCAGCCAGCCCTCCAGCGCCGGCGCAAACACCTCCCGGATCACGGTGAATTCGCGGCCGCCCCGGAAGAAGCGGTAGTGCCGGCTCCAGTAGGGGCCCGGTTGGCCAAAGCCCTGCTCCAGCAGCGGCGCCTCCACCAGCGCCAGGCCATCCACCTCCCGGTAGAGCTCCGCCCGCTCAGCGGTGAGGCTGCGCCAGATCGGTTGGTTGCGCTCCCGCAGGTGCTGCTCCGCCTGCCCCTGGTTCCACCAGCTTTCGGCCCAGGCCAGGGTGCGGGCGCCACAGCGCAGCCACACCTGGCGCCGCAGCAGGGGGGGATCCAGTTCCGCGATCTCCCGCGGTGCTTCGGCCCCCGGGTCCGGGTCCGGCGCCATGCAGATCACCTCCACCTCCACCGGCAGGCCCGTGAGCGACTGCAAATGGCGGGTGGGGCTGCCATCCCCCAGCAGCAGCAGGCGCCAGGGGCCGCTCAGCCGCGGACTCACGGCGGACACCACCTCCTCGGCGGAGGCCTGCCAGAGCGGTTGCGGCGACGGCCACAGCCCGGAGGGCGCAGGGGTGGGGGGCAACGGCGATCAGAAACCTGCGCTGATGCTGACGCGTCGGGTCACGCCACCGCGTTCGATCACCGCCCCATCGCCGCTGGTGGCCACCAGCCGCCAGCCGCTATTGCCGATGCTGTCGCCCACCAGGGCATTGCTGGAGCTACCCCCCACCTGGAAGATGGCCGATCCGGAGCGGCCCGGGATCTGCACCACCCCCAGCAGCTCCGGAATGCCGCCGGCGCTGGCCGGGTCTGTGGCGGTGCCGGTGCCGAGGGCGGGTGCCGGCGCCCGCAGGGTGCCGCTCAGGGGCACCTGCAGCGGGGCCAGGGCTCCGGGCCGGGCCTCCAGCTGCTGCAGCT
>RHBP01000153.1 GCA_010030955.1 Synechococcaceae bacterium WBB_10_009
GGTGCTGGCGGAGCTGCGCCCCGTCGCTGCGGCGCGCCTGGACTTGCCTCACACCTGCCCCGAATGCGGCTCCGAGCTGGTGCGTGAAGAGGGCGAGGCCGCCACCCGCTGCGTCAACAGCAGCTGCCCGGCCATCCTGCGGGGCGCCCTGCGCCACTGGGTGAGCAAGGGGGCCCTCGATGTCGACGGACTGGGCAGCAAACTGATCGAGCAGCTGGTGGATCGGGGGCTGGTGCGCTCGATCGCCGATCTCTACCGGCTGGATGCGGCCCTGCTGGCCAGCCTCGAGCGCATGGGCAGCAAGAGCGCCGACAACCTGGTGGAGGCGCTGCAGGCCTCCAAGGGCCAGCCCTGGCACCGCCAGCTCTACGGCCTGGGCATCCACCACGTGGGCGAGGTGAACGCCAAGGCCCTGGCGGCCGCCTTCCCCAGCGCCGCCGACCTGGCCACGGCGGCGCTCGAATCGCCGGACCTGGTGACGGCGGTGTTCGGCATCGGCGCCGAAATCGCCCAGAGCCTGCAGCAGTGGTTTGCCACCCCCGCCAACCAAGGGCTCCTCAGCAGCCTGGAGCGGCTGGGGTTCTCGCTGGCGTTGAGCGCCGATGAGCTGGCGGCGGAAGCCCAGCGGGCCGAGGCGGGCGGCGGCCCGCTCAGCGGTCAGACCTTCGTGCTCACCGGCACCCTGCCCTCCCTGAGCCGCAGCCAAGCCCAGGCCCTGATCGAGGCCGCCGGGGGCAAGGTGAGCGGCTCGGTGAGCAAAAAAACCAGCTATGTGGTGGCCGGCGCAGAAGCGGGCAGCAAACTGGAGAAGGCGGAAAGCCTGGGGGTGCCGCTGCTGAGCGAAGCGGAGCTGCAGGATCTCGTGGGGCCGCTCCATGGCTGACGCGGGGGTGCACCGCTGGATCAAAACCCCCTGCGGCCGCGCCAAATACGCCGAGCTGGCGCAGCGGCCCGGGGCCCTGGCGCGCCTGCGGTTGCTCTGGTTTGTGCTGATTGCCGCCCTGCGCGATTGGCCGCTGCCCAACCCGGATCACTCCGGGGATCACTCCGGCAGCTCCACCCCCTGAAGCGCCCGCCGGGCCGCCCGGCCCACCAGCACCACCACCGCCACGGTGGCCAGCAGGCCCACGATCCGCAGGCCCCAGGCGCCGGCATCGGCCTGGCCGGCGAGCACGCTGCCGAAGCGCGCCACATCCCCCGCCAGGGCCCCCAGGCCGCAGAAGAGCACCGTGCCGGGGAGGATGCCGATCAACCCCAGGCTGTAATCCCGCAGGCTCACCGCGCTGAGGCCATAGGCGAGGTTGAGCAGGGAGAAGGGAAACGCCGGCGAGAGCCGCGTGAGCAGCACCAGCTTGAGGCCCTCCCGGCTCACCGCCTGCTCCACCGCCCGCAACCGCGGCAGGGCCTGGAGGCGCCGTTGGGCCCAGCCCCGCAGCCAGTGGCGGCCGATCAGAAACGCCGCTTCGGCCCCCAGGCAGGCGCCGATGAACACGAGCAGACTGCCCCAGGCGGTGCCGTACAGAGCACCGGCCAGCATCGAGGCCCAAACCCCCGGCAACAGCAGCGTCACCCACAGGGCATACAGGGGCACAAAGGCCACGGTGCCGGCCGGTGAGCGCAGGGCCGCCAGCACCGCCTCGAACTGCTCCGGCGCCACCAGCGCGGCGGGATCCATGCGGGCACGCCGGAATGGGGCCAAGGTAGCGGGATCGTTGCCACCCGGATCGCAGCCATGGACGCGGCCCCGAGCCACCTGCGCCGCAGCCTGGGGCCGGTGGCCATCGGCGCCCAGGCGGTGGGCACCGTGGGGCTCACGCTCACGGCGGTGATCAACATTCCCGCGGCGGCGGCGGTGGCGGGCCGGGCCACCTGGATCGCCTACGCCATCGCCCTGGTGGCCATCGCGTTGGTGAGCGAAACCCTGGTGCTGTTCCGCCATCAACCCGCTGGGGCCGCCGGCATCGCCGGCTACGTGGAGCAGGGGCTGGGCCAGCCCATGGGCCGCCTGGCCTGCTGGGCCCTGCTGCTGGGCTACGGCGCCACCCTGCTGGCCTGCCTGGCCTTCCTCGGCTTCTACATCGACGCCCTGCTGCCCCAGCTGGGGCTGCCGCCATTGCCGGAGCTCAGCTTTCTGGTGGGAGCTGCGGCCTGCTGGGCCATGGCCCGGCGGGATGTGCACGTGTCCACCACCACGATGCTGATCACCGAAACCATCTCGGTGCTGATCGTGCTCGGCGTCTGCGCCCTGGTGGTGCGCCAAGGCGGCGCCGCGGCCGACCTCAGCGCCATCAGCCCAATGGGCGACAGCGCCGGCCAGGTGCGCGCCGGCCTGATGATCGCGGTGCTGAGCTTCATCGGCTTCGAGAGTGCCGCCAACCTGGGGGCGGAAGCGCTGGAGCCGCAGCGCAGCGTTCCCCTGGCCCTGCGCACGGCGGTGCTGGTGGCCGGCGGCCTGTTCCTGGTGTGGGCGGTGGTGCTCACGGAGGGGCTGAGCTGGCTGCCGGCGGCGGCCCGCACCGGCATCGATCCGATCAGCACCCTGGCCGACCAGCTGGGGCGGCCAGGGGCCGGGATCTGGATCCGGATCGGGGCCTTTTTGTGCCTGTTTGGCAGCAGCCTGGGCTGCCTGACGGCCCTGACGCGGGTCACCTACCGGCTGGCCCAGGAGCGGGTGCTGCCCCAGGGGCTGCGGGCGCTGCATCCGCGCTGGGGCACACCGTCGGCGGCCCTCAACGCCAGCTGCGGCCCCCTGGTGCTCCTGGGCCTGGCGCTGCTGCAGCACCGCCTCAGCGCCAGCCGCATCTACGACCTGCTGGGGGGCTTCGGGGTGCTGGCGTTTCTGTTGGTGTATGGGCTGGTGGCGATAGCCGCCTTGTGCCACCCCCTGCAGGGGGTGGGGGGCCTGCGCCGCCGCGGCACCGCCGCCGGCGCCCTGCTGGCGGTGGCGGCGGTGGGGGCCGGCTACGGCAGCAGCCTCTGGAACGGCCAGGCGCCACTGCTGCTGAGCTTTGTCGCCCTGCTGGGGGTGGGGGCCGCCCTGGTGCTGCGGCGCCGTTAACCCAGGTCCACCAGGCGCTTGCGGGCCAGGGCCGCTTGGGCCTGGGCCTCCGCCAGGTTGGCCTGGCACTCGGCCACCACCTCCGGCGGCGCCTTGCCGGCGAAGTTGGGGTTGGCCAGACGACCCGCCAACCCGGCGATCTCCTTGTCGGCCTTGGCGATGTCCTTCTCCAGGCGCGCCCGCAGGGCCTCCAGATCCACCAGCCCTTCGATCGGCAGCAGCACCTGCAGCTCGCCGCTCACCCCCGCCAGGGCCTTGGCGGCGGGGCTGGCCTCGGCCTCAGCCGGATCCAGCACCTGCACCGATTCAGCCCGGGTGAGGGCGGTGATGTCGGCGGTGGCGGCCTGGAGCACCGCCGCCAGCGGTCCGCGGCCGGTGACAAAGCGCACCGGCACCGATTGGGCGGGCTTGAGGCCAGCCACGGCCCGCAGGTTGCGCACCACGCGGATCGCTTCGATCAACTCGGCGAAGGAGGCCTCCAGGTGGTCGTCGAGGGCGGCAACGTCAACCTGCGGCCAGGGCTGCAGCGCCAGGAAGGTGCCCTCCGGCTCAGCGGTGAGCCCATGCCACAGCTCTTCGCTGAGGTGGGGCATCAGCGGGTGCAGCATCACCAACAGCTCGCTGAGCACCTTGGCCAGCACCTGGCGGGCGGTGTGCCGCTCGGCCGGATCCTGCAGGCGGCGCTTGATCAGCTCCACATACCAGTCGCACACCTCATTCCAGGCGAACTCGTAGAGCCCCTTGGCGGCCTCCCCGAGCCCATAGCTGCCGTAGCGCTCGGCGGTGTCGCGGTTCACCCGCGCCAGCCGCGACAGGATCCAGCGGTCCGCCAGCTGCAGGGCGGCCGGATCCGGC